>JAXMMN010000486.1:0-21413 GCA_034366485.1 Bdellovibrionales bacterium | reverse complement strand
AGCACCATTTGGAGACGTTCTCGATGTAGAACCGCAATCGATCGTGCGGATCGCGAATCAGTGCCTTTCCCATAGACGCCTGCGCCATATAAGAAGCTATGAGAGCCGCGATTTTACCACCGCGAGGGGCCATCGCTAATTTTGTTACCAATTCGGATTTCGAGTCCAACGCAGCTATCCTTCTTTGTCGACGTAGCGACGACGAAATGACGCTTCAAGGTCCGATACTTTCATCATGATGAAATAATCGATGCAGTGAAAGTCGCGATCAATGGCGGGTTCGCCGTAGGCTTTAAAACCCATTTTGAAATAGGAAGCCATGAGGGCCGGAGTCTTCGCAGTCATTTCTTCCGCGTGATACTCGTAAGGATTCTTTTCCAAATACTCGAGAACCTTGGGAAGAGTCTTTACGCGGTACTTGCGCGTGGGTTGCACGTCTAGCCCATAGCTTAACAAACCCTGTTTCTCGAGGTGGTAAGTCATGAGCCCAATTTCCAGTGGCTCCATGGTCTTTGCACTTGCACAGCCGATAAGGATATCTGCTTGAGTTTTGTTGATGTACTCGCCGATCCCTCGCCACAAAAGTGAAATCACGACACCCGTTCGGTAGTCCCGATCAATGGCCGCGCGACCAAGCTCGAGAATTGTACCTGGCATCTTCTTGACCTTGTCGAACACGAATTCGCTGTTGGAATAAAACGTGTTCGAATAGCGACTTGAATTCAGACGGTAAGTTCCGACAATTCGATTTGCTCGGTCATCGCGGATAATTAAATGATCACAAATGTAATCGAGCTTGTCGACATCAACACCGGCTTCGCGTTTGATGTTTTTGAATTCGCGCATGAAAACTTCGAAACGAAGACGTAACACGTCTTCCAGCTCTTCGCCGGACGTGACCGTCTTAACTGTGAAATGTCCTTTTTTGTATTCGATGCCAACCTTGGGTTGAAACTCGCGAATCTTATATCGATGGAGCTTCATTTGCGCATCAATCGAATGGAAAGCGTCTTTAACAGTTCCAATACGTCGCATGACTTTCACAGCGGCGGACTTCGAAGCGTTTTTCAATCGACGAGCTCCTGATTTGGGTTTTTTTTCACCGGCCAGACCGCTTCGAATCTTCTTTTTTATCGCACTTCGAATTCGACCTTTTGCCACGTGTATTCCCCCAAGATGGTAGCTGCCTTACAGCAAGTTCAGCGGTCAAGATTCGGTTGGGACGCGCCGCGAAAATCGCCCTAAAAACCGCTAAATATCAGAGAAAATCGAAACATCTGCTGTCGTGTTTCCATCTGTGATCGAGGCATTGTTGAGGGCGCCGGTCGCATCGCCCGGCTCGGAGGACCCGACGTAACTGCCGTTGAAATCCAATGTCACGCAAACGGAATACGTACCTTCGGGAATCGTGCTGGCACTGAGGCCATCTTTTCCAGTGAATTGATTGACCGTGACTGTGCAACCATTCACCGCTCCGCAAGTGGCTGTTGCGGAACCCGCAACCGTTTCGCCAAACGAAGGATTGGTGCAGCTTGAAGTGGTGTAGACAACATATGCGTTGGCAGACGTATTCGACAAACATCGCACGGTCGTGCAGCTGACTCGAACATTTGGAATTCGGGCCGCCCGCCCACTTCCGACAACTTCGGCGCAGCCATTGGTCAAAAGACCGATCAGCGTGAAAATGAGAACGAAGAACAGTGGTCGGGATTTTACTTCCATGTTCATAAGCTTAACTTTGAACTCGAAAGTTTTCTAGCCGAAAGCACTTGCGCCAGCGGTGGCAGCGACGGGAAAAAGAAAAAGGCCGTTCCTTTTCAGAAACGACCTTCATCTTTTTAAAATTGAAATAGGACTTAGAACGCGTACGTCAAACCAAGGTGAGCCGCATATGCGCTGACCGAGTATGTTCCCGCACGAGTGTCTGTTCCCGCTCCGCCTGCACCTGCCGCAGCGCCATTTGTCGAATCACCCGACGTCATCGTGTATTCGAGGCCCGCATCAAAACGCAGATTCTGCTCGCCCATCGCGAAGTCTTTACCCGTACCAAGAGTCAGCGTGTGTGCTGGGCCTGGCGGAGTGAAGGTCGCACGTGCGTAGTCCGAATTTGTCACAGTCGACGTGTAGCCGTAGCCGTAACGAATTGGCCACGCCATCGCTAGATATTCAGCACCAACGCGAACGTTGTGTTGATCGCGCCAGTCTGTTTTCAGCGCATTGCGATTTCCCGTTGTCGAGAACGCAGCCGATTCGACGACGATTTCGCCGATGCGCGAATACTGAGTCCAAGCGTACTCACCAAGCAAGTTCCACTCTTCGCTCAGCTTGTGAATTCCGCCCAGCGTAATCGCCATAGGGAAAGTCGTTCGCGCTGTTGCGTCGACGTTGGACGCCAGGGTCGACGTCACACCTGTCGCAGGGTTGATCGCATTCAACTGAACTTTTCCGTTCGCAGCAAAGTTCACTTCGCTTCGGAATGTCAGGCCGAGTTCAGTTTTCTCGTCCAATTTGTATTGTGCTCCAGCACGGAAGGCCACTGATTGTGTGTCTTTCAAGTCCGTCAACTTCGTGTTCACAATCGCCGTCGTCGCCTGTCGAGTCACAAACGCAAAGTTGGCTTGCGCCATAACCATGCGCCAAGAGAAACCAAGCTTAAGATTCTCGTCTACTTTGTATCCTGCTCCGGCAGAAACTTCTAAAATCGACAAGTCTGTTTTAACTTCGGCGCCGACCGTTTGGTTCGTGAAAAAGCGAACATCGTCGTAAACGGCGTTTGCGCCGCCCGAAACGAACGCGCCGATCCCGAAGCCCCATTTTTCATTCAACGTGTTGCCATAAATCAACGAAACAGGAGCCAAAAGTTTAGCGGCCGTCTGGCTTTCTGTGTTTTGATTGTTGATTGGTCCTTTGAACGACGACTGCGTTGGCGAAATGTTGAAGCTCAGCGAGTGGCCTTCTTTGTCGCCCGCAAGACCTGCTGGGTTGAAGTAAAGCGCATCTGCTCCTTGAATGTAAGGCGTTGCGATCCCAGCAACACCAGACGAGCGTCCGCCCCAAACGATGGACTTTTCAAAGCCCGCTGCATTTGCCGTTGAACCCATCAAACCTGTGAAACCAATTGCGACGATGGCCAAAGCGTTTGTGCCGGTCGCGAACATACCTTTTCTCATAATTCCCCCCGCTCAAAATAAAGCGTTTGCTCCAACAGTGAAGCACCGACTGGGAGGCGTGACAAACAAGAACTATGGGCGACGTGTTACTTTCGTTGGTGCTCAGCGACGACTTTTGCGAGCTCCATGAGGCCCAAATTGATCTTTTTCATAAAAGACGGATAGTGCGGCACAAGAACAAACCGCGGGTGTTTTGACCACAAAGCCCGCAGACGCCGATCGAGGGCGATGGCTTCGTCCGTCGATTCGGTTCGTATCGGGTTTCCCCCCTCGATCGAAATACCTCCGACAGCCGCTGTTTCAAAAAAAATCACCGCATCATATCGACTAAGCTGTTTTTCGAAGGTCGTGCCGAGATCTTCAAAGAAATCCTCTGTCTCGCCCGGCCAGTAGACAGCGCCGTCAATTGTACCGCGGTCACAAAGCAGAATTCTGCTGCCGTAGTGAGCCGAATGCGCGTCTTCTAAGTTTTTCTGTACGTGATAGATGGCTCGCTGAGTTGCCCTGCGAACTCCCGGCTCGCCGACGCGCGGAAAGCCGCCGCTGTAGAGAAGCGTAGCGGCTTCCGGGACGACAACAACATCCTCCCCAATTTCTCGGCGAAACAAATCCGCAGCAGTGGTTTTGCCGCCGCCAGGCCCCCCGGTTAGCACAACCCGACAACACCCATTGCCATTGCTTCCATTCCCCGCACCACCAGCCATTCTATTGTCCTTCCCGAGCTTTTCTGCGAACAAAAAACTTACGAGCCTCTTCGACCCACAAAACCAAGCTTGCCACTATTCCAATCGCAAAGAAACTTTCAATCGACAGTGGAACCGTGTGAAAAAACTGATTCATCCATGGCACATAGATCACAGCGAAGTGCAGTAGATTCGCAACCACCAAACCCAACAACAACCACTTATTTGAAAAGAAATTCTGATGAAAGACGGAGGTCTTCGCGCAGCGACAGTTGAGCACGTTGTACCACTGGCTGACCGCCAAGGCGGTGAAGGTTTCCGTTTGAACTATGTCATGGGCGACACCCTGATGGGTTCGCCATAAAAACCATCCGAACACCGAGATCACAGAAGCGATGACCATCAGAGGAATCCGCGACAAAAGGGCACGATCCAGTAGTGGCTGATCAGGAGCCACCGGAGGCCTAAGCATTTCATCACCCTCAGGTGGTTCCATCACTAGGTTGATCGTCAGAACACCCTCGGTCACAAGATTGATCCATAGAATGTGGACCGCCGTCAGTGGTGGCGAATAGCCCGCGATCAAGGCGAGAAACAAGATGAAGACCTCGTCAATGGAAGTCACAAACAAGAAGAGAATCAGCTTTTTGATATTGCTGTAGACAAGTCGACCCTCTTGAATTGCGCTGACAATTGTCGAGAAGCGATCATCGGTGATAACAATTTTCGATGCTTCCTTCGCGACCTCAGTACCAGTAATGCCCATCGCTACGCCAACGTCGGCCTTTGCCAAGGCCGGAGCATCATTGACGCCATCACCCGTCATCGCAACAACCTGGCCTGCGGCCTGTAGCGCATCGACGATTTGCTGTTTTTGAGCGGGCTGCACTCGGGCAAATACGGACACCTGCTGCAACTTTGTAAACTGATGGCCAAATTGCGAAGCGAGTTCTGAACCATCGATGACGAGGTCGCCATCGCGGTAGATATCCAGTTCCCGAGCAATAGCAATCGCAGTTGCACGGTGATCGCCGGTAATCATCACCGTGCGAATTCCCGCCTGACGACACTCGCGAATCGAATCTTTAACTTCCGATCGCGGTGGATCCATCTGGCCAACGAGTCCGATAATTTTCAATTTCCCGCGGAAGTCATCGAAACTCGTGGCGCGTTCAGCTTGAACTATGCCAATCGCCAACACTCGCAGCGCCTTCGACGCCATCTGTTCTGCTTTCGCACGAATCGCAGAGAGATCACCGCTGGCGAGGCTCAAAAGTGACTCCGGCGCGCCCTTCACAAACACAACCCCTTCACCATCAACCAAATGACCGGTCGCCATCATTTTCGCATCAGAATCAAACGGGAACTCGAAGGTCCGCGGATACTGAAGTCTCGTAGCCTCAACATTCATCCCGCTTTTGGCGGCCAGCGTGATCAATGCGCCTTCGGTCGGATCGCCAAGAACCTTCCAGGCGGCAGCCTTCGACCCGTCGTTTTCAACGAGAATGTTTTGAGCGTCGTTGCACAACGCACTGGCCATTAGAATTTGACGTAAACTATTGTTCGAATCTTTCTCGTCCGAGGCGTCTCGCCAAGAAATGTTTCCTGCGGGGGCATACCCCTCTCCTGTCACTTCGAGATCTTTCGTTACACCATCAGAAAAAACCGCGAGTGCCGTGACCACCATTTCGTTTCTGGTCAAGGTCCCTGTTTTGTCGGTGCAAATTGTTGTGACTGAGCCAAGCGATTCGACGGCGGACAATCGGCGAACGATTGTTTTGCGGCCGGCCATTCTTTGCACACCAATCGCAAGGGCCACCGTCATAGCCACGGGCAATCCCTCAGGAACCAAGGAAACCGTTTGACTGACAGCGACCATAAAAATTTCGCTCATCGAAATTCCGCGCCACCAACCAACGACGAGGACTGCGAAGAAAAGAAAAACCGCCGCAAATAAAAGGTCGCGGCCAAACCTGTGAATTTTCTTTTCCAGTGACGTGGGCGCAGTTTTTGTCAGCGCCGTGAGCGAGGCGATCTTACCTATTTCATTCTTCAGTCCCGTTGCCACCGCAATCCCCAGGACGCGTCCCATTGTCAAAAATGTGCCCGCATATAACATGTTCGTGCGTTCGCCCAGTTGCGCGTCGACGGCAATAGCCGCGGCACTTTTCGCTACAGGCAAAGACTCACCGGTTAAAGCTGACTCTGTAGCCATCGCACCTGCCGCTGTAAGAATGCGAAGATCTGTCGGGACCGCGTCGCCAGCGGCAAGGTGTATAAGATCTCCTGGAAGCAGTTCACTCGCCTCGATAGAGGATTCCGTCGCATTTCGCAGGACTCTCGCCTTGAGGGTTGAAAGACTTCGCAACGAGCGAAGAGAATTTTCGGCACGTCCTTCTTGAACTGTTCCGATGATGGCATTCAATAGAACGACCACCAAAATGACGCCCGCATCTTTGACGTCACCCAGATAAATCGCCACTCCTGCAGCCAGAAGCAATAGATAGATCAGAGGATTAAGGAACTGCCGAATGAATATAGAAAAATAAGAGCGCCGAGGAGGCTCGGGTAAGACGTTGTACCCGTGTACTTCTCTAAGAGTGGGAATGACATCAGAAGTAAGCCCGCTTTGGCGATTGGTTTTTAGAATACGCACTATCGCTTCGACGGGCTCGGAATGCCAGATCATGATTTCGCGTTAGTACTTAACGCTGCAGCCGTAAGGCTTTGTCGAAGCCGTTGTCACCGGCTTCCCTGCCGCGACAAGATCCAAGGCGCCGGAAACGTAATTCACGGATTTTGGAATGTCGGCTGCATCAGACGAAGAAATACTATCAATCGCTCCATTGTAGGCGAGCATCCCTTTTGGATCGACGACGTACATGTGGGGCGTCGTTTTCGCTCCGTAGGTGCGGCCAACTTCACCTTTGGTATCCAAAAGTGTCGCGGTGCTTGCAATTGCCCACTCGGCGCGTGTTTTGTTCGCTTCTTCTGGAGTTTCATAGCCTTGCTTTTTTGGGGCAGACGAAATCACCGTCAACCAAATGATTCCTTTATCTGTGTAGGCCTTTTGCAGAGCCTGCATGTTTTTTGATTCGTAGTGTTTCTTCACATACGGGCAGCCCTTGTTGAACCATTCAAGAACAACTGTCTTTCCAGCGTAAGCGGAAAGCTTGACAGATTTTCCGTTCGAATCGACGAGGGTAAAGTCCGGAGCTTTTTCCCCAACTTTTACATTGGCAAACGCCAAACTGTGCGCCGTCAAAACCACTGCTGCGACTAGAGCTAAACTTAAACCTCGAAACAAATTTCTCATCGATGTCTCCTCTAAATGGATTGGACTAAATCAGTTAGAACCATCAAGTGCAGCTTCTAGAAGTTCAAATGTCAGGATCTCGGGGAGAAGCTTCACCCCTCCTCCGTTGTCCGATTTGTTTCCAGAGCCGTAAAAAGCATATACGGGAACGCTGTTTCGTCCAAGTCTCGAGAGTGCGTTCGAAATTTCCTTATCTCGCTTGGTCCAGTCCGCGCGAAACAGCGCGATATTTCGCGCGGCAAAAATCTGCTGACCGCGCTCGGTATCCAAAACCAACTTCTTATTGATCTGACACGTGACACACCAAGACGCAGTGAAGTCCACGAACACAGCTTTGCCCGCTGCGCGCGCGTCGTCGACCGCACGATCACTATAGGGTGTCCAAGTTGAGACTTTCGCCTCCTCATTTCTACTCGAAACATCTTCAGCAGTTGCAAAGTCAGCAAAGCGAATCGTCGCGACAGTGGCGACAAGCAGTAGAATGGCACTGATGCCGGTCATCCAGCGCATGCGATAGTGAAGCGCCCAGACCAAAAGACTTGCGATCACCGTCCAAATCAGAATCACGATCAACGCGGCACTCTCGGTCGACTGCGACAAAACCCACAACAACCATACAGCCGTCATGAAAAGCGGAAACGCCAGACCCTGCTTTAACCGTTCCATCCAAATCCCTGGTCGCGGTAAAAATGCAACTAAGCGAGGAGAAAATCCAAGCACAACGTACGGAATCGCCAAGCCGAGCCCCAGCATAGTGAACACTAAAATCGATTCCATCGGACCAGCGGCAAGTGCTGCTCCAATTGCGACACCCATAAACGGCGCAGAGCACGGAGTCGCAACAACCGTCGTCAGTAAGCCGGTAAAAAATGATCCCAGTCTTCCGCGCGTGGCCAATGCGTTTTGCATAAAGGCCGGGCCAGCATAATTGATTTCAAAAACTCCAAGAAGATTGAAACCGAGAAACAGAAAGACCGCATACAACGCAAAAAGAAAGACCGGACTTTGCAGTTGAAAACCCCAGCCGATGGCGGCACCTGCAGATCGAAGCGCAAGAAGAACGGCGACAAGCAGCCAAAGACTTAGCAAAACGCCGACAGCATACAAAAGAGCATGCAACTTTGTCTCGCGCGAATCGCCCCGGGACTCGCTCACAAAGCTCATGACCTTCAAGGACACGACAGGAAACACACAGGGCATGAGGTTCAAAAGCATGCCGCCGACAAACGCGAGTGCCAGCGTCTTCAATAGACCGAACCAGTCCGTGTGATGTTCTTTTTGAAATCGCATCCACTTTGCTTCTCGCGACTTTCGATCAACCAGAAGTCCAACGACGGCGCCGTCTGTCGTTGCTACGCCTGAAGGATCTAGCTGAACAGCGAGCTCTGCCGCTCCTGCACGTGCCTGCCCCACTTCGACGGGTCGCCCGCCGTCGCCTGCGACAAAAGTAAAAGACGAAGAGATCGGATCAGCCACCAAAGGAAAAAACTCTTTATCGCCGGACTCGAAAACATTCAGTGCGATCGACAACGGCTCGGCGCCTGGCAAACTTCGCCACGTCGATTCGATGGGTGATTGGCGTGAACCCGGCCCCTCTGTGACGGGATACTTGCTGAGCTTGTATTCGAGCGTCGATTTTCCAACGCTGTCCGATTTTCTGACTGGCGCACTGGCGGCGAGCACTGCTTGGGCCGGAATGCATTCTTCTTTGCAAACGAGATAGCTAAGTTCAACGACCACATCGGCGGTAGCACGCGCTTGCTCTTCAATCGAAGCAACCTGCACAGGAAATCTTATAGCCACTGGATTGTTCGCGCTATCGAAGCCAAAATTAGTAAATGGGCCCGCCGGGATCCGAGAAGGAGTCGGGAAAATCGGGGCGCCGATTTCTAAACGCTCGGACTTCGCAAACTTGAACCTGGGTTCTTCACCTGAGTCCCCTGGGTTGATCCAGTAGATGTGCCACTCTGGCTGAAGCGTGAACTCGACCGCAATTTCAGAACTCGTCCCAGCTAAAAATACTTCCGGCAATCTTAGCGTTGCCGTCGCATGCGGCCCAACAGCTCGAGGTGAAATCAGCTTTCCAAAGCTCGAGGCCGGCTGCTGAGCCTCAGCCCAACCAACGTGCAACAACGAAATTAAAAGCATGCCCAAAAGCTGGAAGCTCAGGGTCGGCCATAGCGAACGACGCCTAACGGCAGTCGTAAATTCGGAACGTGCGAGCATAGACATCTCCTCGCTTGAACACGAATGGCTCGAGTTCGGCGCACATTGAAAAGACCCCGTAGGTCGCAATGTCGCCGCGCGGATCGCGTTCGTAACGATTGTCACTGACAAAAAGCATTGGTTTATCGCGCAAAGCCTCAATCACTTTCGGACTTTGCGTGAAGGAGTAATGATCTCGTCCAGGGGAAAGGCGATACACTGTTTCTTTTGTCGCGAACGCCAATTGCGACACAAGCTGATATCGACTAGACGCCAAGTAAGGGCGACCAGTGCCATTGGCTTCTCGATCTTTTCTTATCGTTTCCAGATGTGCAGCGAGCTCCGGCCAGCCATAGAGATCGTTGGTCGGGTCAAACTTTGGATCCCAGTTCGCTGCCGGCGCAACCATCTGCGCGACCTTTGGAATTACCGGTTGCAAGACCGCCATGTGAAAAAGCACGAAGAGAGGAAGTACAAAGATCGCAATCGCCCAGGAGGCCATGCGCCGTCGACTGATTCGTTGAAACTCTTCGCGGCCACCGAAGCCTTCTTCCAAAAGCTTGGCCGTACCTATTAACAAAGTGAAATGCGCCGGTGCCGGCCAGTGGGGTTTGAATTCCGCAAACAATGCTTGGACCGTGAACAACGTTAAGGTCGGAAACGAGAGCCAAAACAGATATCTCCAACCGGATTCGTTCGATCTAAAAAGTGCGATCACCAAGGCGAAAAGGTTGAGGAAGAACACAACCGGAGTAAAAAAGCCGACTTGGGAAATCCAGAACTGTGCCCAACGAGAAAAATTCGCACCGCCTCCGCCGGACTGGCGGTCCGACAGATGAAAGGCAAAGCTGCCCCATTCGTTTTGTCCGTTCCAGATCAGCACGGGAAGCGAACCGACAACCAAAACCAAAATCGCCAAGCTAAATCCGGAAGAAAAGATCACTCGTCGAAGACCGGCATTGAAAAAGAAGTAAAGAAAAATAGACAGGCCAACTAACACCGTCGTGTATTTCGAAAGAAAACCTAAGGCCATCGCGAGGCCGACAATCAGCCAAAGCGAATTCGAAACACGGTCTTCTGCGCCAAGAAATGTACCATTGGAAACCTTGGATGCGATTTTCCAACCAAGCCAGGCGGTAAAGGCCCAGAAAAATCCCATCGGCGCATCTGGCACCGCCATCATTCCGCCGAGCGCGAATATGGGAACCACGGTGTGCAATGCGGCCGCATAGAGTCCAACACGCAGATTGAACATGTCGACAGCAAGTAAAAATAAGAACAAGGTCGCAAGCGAATTGCACAAAATCGCTGGCAAGCGAACAGCAAAAGCTGTGTCTCCGAAGATCGAGGTGGAGGCCTTGATCATCCAAGCAATCATGCCGGGATGATCGTAATAAGAAAGTTGGAGCTGCCGCGACCAATCCCAGTAGTAGGCTTCGTCATCGCCTAACCCAGTCATTCCTCCAAGAACCAAGCGCATCACGAAGACCGCAAGAAAAAACACGGGCAAGAGTCGCTCGAATGGGCTTAAGGGACGATCAAACATGCTGGCATCAGAATCGAACTCGGACTTCTTGTCAAAAAGCGATGTGTTAGGAGGACAGTTTTTGGCGTTTAGCCAGGTTCGCCGCCAGCTTCTCGGCCTGTCGATCAAGACGTTCTTGCAGCAAGGCTGTCAAGGTTGCACCCATCAGGATGATCCACCAAAAAACAAAGACCCACATCAAGAAGAGCGGTACTCCGGCCAAGCTTCCATAAACCTTTGAAAATCGAAACAAGCTGCGCATGATTCCTGCGTAGAACTCTTGAGCCAGCGCCAAACCCGCAGTCGCCAGAAGAGCTGCGGCTAGCGCGGGTCGCATCTCAACTTTTCGTGCTGGGACCCACTTAAAAATCGCAAACAAACCGATGAACGCAAAAAACGCCGTGATCGACTGGTGAGGGATCACTTTCAAAAAGCCGAGACCTTTGTAGCTAAGCACGCCAAGTGTCGCCGCCAACATCAAAGGCGCAGTGAACATCACGGTCCAATACACGGCTAAGCGTTTCCAAAGTGCGCGGCGTTTTTTAAGAAGCCAAACTCGGTGGATGGCCCTTTCCATGTCGGTGAAAAGTTTTGTTGAAGCTAGGAAAACACCTAAAACCCCACCCACACCCAAAGCTCCTGAATGCACGCGACGAATAGCACGCGAAAGATGTCGACTGAGTTCAACGCCCGAACTCTCTGCGAGATTTTTTAAAATAAATGGTTCCACTTGCTTGAGAAGTCCGTCGAGTCCACCAAGCCACTGAAACACCGAGAGGCTGACCGCAAGTAACGGAACAAGCGACAAGACCGTCGTGTACGAAAGACTTCCCGCAATTAATTCTATGTCGGCTTGCTGAATTCGGCGCCAGGTCGCGACGAGAATTCGCCACCCATTTCCAAAATGGGCCAACAGGCGATCCAACACGTGACTCTTTAACTTCGCAAAGACCTTCAAAACCACTCCTAGAAGGAGAATCCGCCCAAACTTACGGCCAACTACACCCCGGACCGCGGCGCGGCATTACCCTGAGCCCGCAATCGCCATGTTCAATTGTGCAATAAACGGTCGCAATTCCGGAACACTCCTTCATCTTCTGACGTCCTGCAGCTGCATACAAGAGTGGACGGCGAATCCTAGATTCGTTTTTACTAGAGGCTGTTCAATTCCAGGAGGAACCTATGCGTGAAACTCGATTCGGTTTGGCCGCAAGTCTAGTTGCTTGTGTAATTGCCATTTTTGTTACTGGCCTCGTCGGTTGCGGCTCGCATCCCATCAAGCCCGAAAGCGAGAATGTTAAAATCACTCGCGACGACGCCGATGAAGACTGTCGAGAAATCGGTCCCGTTGAAGGACGCAACTCCTCCGTAAAAGGAACGTTCGAACAAGCACTCGAGGATCTCAAGATCGATGCCGCACGAAAAGGCGCAAATTTCGTAAAGATCGGTGCCACGAGCGGAACCGGCACTGCGGTTCACGGCGTCGCTTACTTTTGTCCCTAATTTCTGAATTTTATTTTGTCGAAAAGAAGGGCGCGCTTTTCAACCAGCTCGCCCACTCCCGCAAGACCGGTAGCGGAATTTCGTGGCCACCGCGAAACGAGTAGAGCATCCCATCGAGCCCCGCCTCGTTCAATGTCGCGTCTAACTTTTCTGCAAGTTCAAATGGGAGAACTGGGTCTTGAATGCCATGGCTTTGAAAAAAACGAAGCCCCTTTTTTTTCTTTGCGGCTTCTGCGAGTGCCGGCTCATTGACCAATGATCCAGAAAATAAGGTGACTCCCGCACAAGCCTTTGGCGCTCGCAAGGCGACCTCAAGCGCGATCATTGCACCCTGACTAAAGCCACCCAAGACGATTTGATTCCATTCCAGTTTTTTCTGCACGCGAAGGTCTTCAACAGCCTTCAAAGCTCCCTCGACCGCGCGCCCCATCCCCTCCGGCATCGTTTGTGTAAAATCGAGTCCTTGTGCCTCTAAGTCTGCAAGGCGCAGTGGAAACCACGCCCGGCCCGACATGTGCGGACCGATCGGTACCGAGTGCGGACCATTCGGAAAATACCAGCTGACATCTGCGGGTGAACCAACAGCGCTCGCGAGACTAGCAAGATCTTTGTTGTCGGCGCCGTAGCCGTGAAAAAGAACAACGGCGCCTTTGCGTGCGGCGCTGCCATCGGCAGCTGCCGAAAAGCCGCCGGGCGTAACTTCAATTGTGTCCAGGGATGCCATTTTCGTTCGGTTCATAGGACCGAAGGTGTCTCATTTCTGCCGACGGCAGTCGAGATCTTGTACCAACTCTTCACCATTCTTCTTCATGTACGTAACCACTGCAGCGTGTCTTTTGCGCGCGCTTGGTTCTTCGGTGAAATCAATGTCCACTTCCAAAGTCACTTGCTCAAGCGCACCTAGTAAAGTTCCACCGATTCGCTCTCCACGTCGGCCGGTCAGCGGGTGAGCGTCGCTGACGTGACCAGTGAACTGGTTGCCGTCTGTCGTGAGCAAGCCGTCTTTGGCATCAAAGAAAGCAATCTCCTGGCGAGAAAGAGAAACATTCGGATCGGAGACCCGCATCGCCAGCGCCTTCGGATAGCGGGCACGAGCGCGGTCGACTTGAACTTCAAATTTCACATCGCCATCAGTACCAAGGCAGGTCACTATTTCGAGATCTTGTGCATAAGACTCAATCGGCGAGCCAATCAGTACACCGACCAGCGAAACCAACCCCGTGAGAAATTTGAATTTCTGAATCTGCAGCTTTGACATAGCGCCCACCTTAGCCAGACTTTAAAACGAGCTAGAAATACATATTCCGCAAATCATTATGCGCCCAGTACATAATGATGACACCGGGCCGCAATCCGTGATAACAGGCTCCCACTATGGATCATCTGCATTGGCCCCTGTCGGTATTAAGCAAAGCGATTCACCACAAAAACCTGTCTGCCGCAGCAGATCATATTGGCCTTAGCCAACCACAGCTTTCTCGTCTGATCGCCCAGTTGGAAGAAGAACTGGGAGTGATTTTACTCGATCGCGCTGCGCGCCGAAAATCCGGCTGGACGCCGGTGGCTTACAGAGTTGCAGATGTTTACTTCCGAAACTCACGCAAACTGCTGGCCTCGCTTCAGGAAATTCAAGGCGACGACCAAATCCATCACATAAGTTTCGGAACCCTCGAAGGCCTCGTCTCTCTTGCAATTGAAATTTGCCAGGCGGTCTTTCGCGACACCAAAATCCCAGTCATCGAACTCAACGTCTATGATCTCAGTGAGCTCGAAGAACATTTTGAAAAAGATGAACTCGATCTGATTCTCACTTGCCGCGAACCCGGGCGCTCGAAACGAAAACACATTCGAGAATTCGGCTGGCAAGACTTTAAGTACGCCGGTAAACCGCCCGGTAAAGGCGAAACTGATTTAAAGGTGCTTAGCCCGTTCGAGCACGCTCATCTCATTCAATCGGGAAAGCGCAATGCTTCAAAGCGAGAGCGCGACGAAACGGCTCACTCCAAAATTTTGCTAAGCAATTCTCTCGCCGTTCGAAAATTGTACATCGAAGACTTCGGTGGACGTGGTCAAGTTCCTGGCCCAGTGCAATTGAAACGGCCTGGCACTAGCACAGAGCAACCCGTTTACCTGATCGGAACGGAAATCTTGCCCCCCGTGCTTTGGGAAAAGTTGGAGACGGCGAAAATCAAGATTCCTGAATGAGTCGTGCGCCTCGACGAAACGTCAAGTAAGCCCACGCCCACTGATAGAAAACAAAGAAGCGGTTTTTAAAACCAATCAAATAGTAAATGTGGATGAACAGCCACGTCAGCCACGCAAAGTAACCAGAGAATCGAATGCTGCCCGCTTCGACCACTGCACGACGACGACCAATGGTGGCCATTTGCCCTTTGTCAAAGTAGTGAAAAGGCGTCAGTCCTCTGCTCGGTCCAAGATTCGCTTTTTCAGCTATGAGTTTCGCGGCGTATCGCCCCTGCTGCATCGCAACTGGCGCAAGCCCAGGAAGTGCTTTTCCGTTGGCCGCTTGGAAACATGCCAGGTCACCTAAAACCATGACGCTTGGATCACCGTCGAGCAGTTGCAGGTAGGGATCGACCTTCACACGTCCCACCTGATCAAGCGAACCACCGAATGCGCGCGTCACCTTTTCACCTAGAGGAGACGGCTTCACCCCTGCGGCCCAGATGACCGTTCGCGCCTGCACAAACTCGGCTCCTAGCTGAACGCCCTCGGCGGACACACCGGTCACGCGGGTTGACGTCCAAATCTGAACACCCATTTTTTCCAGATCACGCGTCGCTTTTTTAGAAAGCGTTTCGTGAAAACTAGAAAGAAGTCGTGCGCCCGCTTCGATCAAAAGCACGCGCGTGCGCGACGGATCGATTCTTCGAAAATCACTCTCGAGAGTGAAGCGACTGATTTCTGCAATGGCGCCAGCGATTTCAACACCTGTTGGCCCGCCCCCCACGACAGCAAACGTCAATAGCGCTTTTTGCTTTTCGACATCTGATTCCATTTCGGCGTGTTCATAGGCAAGCAGGATTCGCTTTCGAATATTCGTCGCTTGATCCAGGGTCTTTAGCCCCGGCGCGAACTCCTGCCACTCATCATGTCCAAAGTAGCTATGCCCCGCACCGGCCGCCAAAATGAGGACGTCAAACGGATACACTCCTCCACTTTGACAGATTACTGCTTTTTCGGGACTCGCCTGAAAATCGAGTACTTCATCGAGGACGACGCGCACATTTTGAGAGCTAGCAAAAAGAGAGCGAATCGGCACAGAGATCTCAGCCGGACTCAGGGCTGCGGTCGCAACTTGGTACAAGAGCGGTTGAAACAGGTGATGATTTCGCCGATCAATCAAGGTGATTTCGAAGTGTTCTCCGTCAACTTTCTTCCCTGCCAGGTCCCTGGCGGCCGCAAGCCCAGCAAAGCCACCACCGATCACGACGATTCGTTTTGGATTTCTCATATAAGCGAATCATGCAGCCGGCGGGCCAAAATAGCAATTGTGGTTGATTGAAGTCCCGAGGCGAGCTAGTTCGAGGTGCATGGTACACCTGAAAGATTACACTCCGCCGTCATTCTGGATTCGCGAAACTGCACTCTTTTTTGATCTCCACGAAGATCACGCAAGAGTTCGCTCAAAATTAAAAATTGAACGCCGCCAGGGCGCCACCGAAAAAATGATTAAGCTTGATGGCGAACACCTTCAGCTCAAGGGTGTTAAGCTCAACGGGACGGAACTCAAGGTTGGCGAATTCCAAATTGAAAACGAAAAGTTAACTATTGCCGTGGGTGACCTCGCTGAATTCATTTTAGAAATCGACGTCATCAACGAACCGCAAAAAAACCTCGCCTGCGAAGGCCTCTACCGAACTGGCGGAATGTTCTGCACCCAGTGCGAAGCCGAGAGTTTCCGTCGAATCACCTATTACATTGATCGGCCTGACGTGATGTCAGTTTTCACAGTCACTATGGAGGCTGATAAAGCGAAGTATCCAATACTTCTTTCCAACGGCAATCGCGTGTCGACTCGTGAAATGTCAAACGGGCGCCACGAGGCGACCTGGCACGATCCACACAAGAAGCCTTGTTACCTCTTTGCCTTAGTAGCTGGAGACCTCGGCTGTCTGCGCGATCAGTTCAAAACGAAGTCGGGGCGCGATGTCGCCCTTGAAATCTATTGCCGCAAAGGGCTCGAACCTCGTTGTGTGCACGCAATGGATTCACTGAAAAAATCGATGACCTGGGACGAAGAACGCTACGGTCTTGAATATGATCTTGATCTCTTCATGATCGTGGTTGCCGACGAATTCAATATGGGTGCCATGGAAAACAAAGGGTTAAACGTTTTCAATGCGCACTACGTCCTTGCTGATGCTCAAACAGCGACCGACAAAGACTTCGACAACATTCAAGCCGTTGTTGGCCACGAGTACTTTCACAACTGGACCGGAAATCGTGTCACTTGCCGCGATTGGTTTCAGCTCTCGTTAAAAGAAGGTCTCACTGTCTATCGCGATCAAGAATTTTCTGCCGATATGGGCTCGCGTGCCGTAAAGCGAATTGAAGATGTCATTCGTCTTCGCACACATCAGTTCGCAGAGGACGCCGGTCCCATGGCGCACGCAGTGCGACCGCAGTCTTATGAAGCCATCGACAATTTCTACACGATGACCATTTACGAAAAAGGTGCCGAAGTCATTCGCATGATTGAAGCCTTGATTGGTCGCGATGGTTTCAGAAAAGGGATGGACCGTTATTTTGAGCTGTTCGACGGGCAAGCCGTGACAACCGACGACTTTGTTCACGCGATGTCCTTAGGCGCAAAAGACGTCGGACGTCCGCGCGACTTTACTCAATTCAAAAATTGGTACGACCAAGCAGGGACTCCACTCATCAAGGTAAGAAGCCAGTACGACGCTGCAGCCGCCAAATATTCTGTGACGATCTCACAGTCGTGCGCGCCTTCTCCTGGTCAACCGGAAAAGAAGCCGTACCTGATTCCCGTGGCCATCGGCCTACTCGGCCAAGCCGGCGATCTCATTCCGACAACGATCTTAGAACTTTCCGAACCCGAACAAACGTTCACGTTCGACGGCATCAAAGAAAGACCAGTTCTGTCACTGCTCCGCGGATTCAGCGCGCCCGTTAAAGTGGAATGCGAGTATTCAACAGAAGAACTTAGCTTCCTGATCGCTAAAGATTCAGATCCGGTCGCCCGCTGGGAAGCAACTCAGCAAATGATGCTGAAGGCGATGCTCGCACAAGTCACAGGTGCGAGTGATGCAGCAGCATTGCAAGCGGCTCTCGTCAAAGCACTGGGTCCGATGTTGGACGATGCGACGGTTTCAGGTAAAATTGATGAAGCCTTCGTCAGCTTTATGCTTATGCCGCCCTCCGAAAACTATATCAGTCAGTTCTTGAAAGTTGTCGACGTCGAAAAAGTATTCCGTGCGCATGACGGACTCTTAAGAGAAATCGTAAAGACTTATCGTCCAAAACTTGAGGCCATTTATTCGCGCCTTGAGTCACTTCCGCAAACAACAGGCGGTCAGCGAGCACTTCGTAACGTGGCTCTCATGTACCTCTGTCTCAATGGTGACGTTCGCGATCTGGAAAAAGCGCTGAAACAACGCCGGCAAGCCAAAGACATGACCACCGAACTAGGAGCACTCGATGCGCTGAACCGAAGCGGTTCGGCCGCACGAATCAGCGGCATTCAGGAATTCCGTGATAAGTGGAAAAACGAATCGCTTGTAATGAACAAGTGGCTTTCGATTCGTGCGCTCGCCCCTGGAGAGTCGACGCTGGAAGAGGTCAAAGAGCTTTTGAACGACAGCGTTTTTGATAAGAATAATCCAAACAAGATTTATTCTCTGCTGCTGGCTTTCGCGAAATTCAATTCACTTGGCTTTCATGCGAAATCTGGTGCTGGTTATAAGCTGATCGCCGATCAGGTGCTCGACGTCGATACACGCAATCCGCAGGTTGCTTCGCGTTTGGTCTCGGCATTCAATCAGTGGAAAACGTTTACGCCTGATCGCGCAGAAAAAATGAAGTTCGAATTAGAGCGAATCTCAAGTCATCCGACTCTGTCGAATAACGTTCGAGAAATCGTCACTCGCGCTTTGAACTAGAGTTGGTTTTTAGCATTGTAGGCCGCAACTTTGTAAGCTTCGGCAAGTGTCGGATAGTTGAAAACGTTGTCGACAAAAAATTCAACCGTGGCGCCGAAGGCCATCGCGACCTGTCCGATGTGCACCAATTCGGTAGCCCCAGTGCCGATCACGTGAACGCCAATAATGCGTTTGGTTGTCGCGTGAACGATCAGCTTGAGAAAGCCAAATTCGTCTTCAATCATTTTTCCGCGCGCGAGTTCCGAATAAGTGGCCTTGCCGACCACGTAACGAATGCCCTTTGCTTTGACTTCTTCTTCCTGCATTCCAACTGTGGAGATTTCGGGAATTGTATAAATGCCGTAGGGAAAAGTGTCTGGAAAATGTGCCTGCTTGCCGGAAAAAGCGTGCAGTGCTGCCAAGCGACCTTGCTCCGCGGAAGAGGCTGCCAAGGCTGGAGCACCAATGATGTCCCCGACCGCGTAAATGTTGGCGACTTCCGTTTGATAGTTGCGATTAACGCGAAGCGAGCCGCGATCATCGACCGACAAACCTGCTTTTGAAAGATTCAATTTTTCGTAGTTCCCCGTTCGCCCTTGGCAAACAAGTACCGCATCAAATTTTTCCGTTACTACTTCATCATCCTTCGAGTAGGTCGCGTCTGCTCGCCATGCGCGGCCAGTTTCGCCCGGGACTGTTTCAACGGAATGCATCTTCCAGCCAAGCCTCAGCTGAACGCCTGACTTTTTCATCTGTTTGATCAACGCGCCGACAACTTCTTGATCGATCGACTTCAATAAATCCGGTCGACCGTCGTACAAAGTGACGCGACAACCGGTGCGCGCAAAGATCGACGCATACTCAACGCCAATGACCCCTGCACCAATGACAAGCATCGTGCGCGGCTGAAACTTCATTTCTAAAACCGTGTCACTGTCGAAGATGGTAAAACCGTCAAAATCGAATTCCGCCGGTCTGCGAGGGCGGGTACCCGTTGCAATTAAAATTTTCGGAGCCTTGTACTTCGTCACTGCTCCTTCGTTTTCAACAATGACCGTGCTCTTATCAAGAAAGGATCCTGTGCCCGTGACTACCGTAACGCCATTTCGTTCGAGACTGCTCTCGATGACTTCCCGCTCTTCTGAGATGATGCGCTTGGTGCGTTCCATCACACCCATCAGCGACAACTCGCCGGGATTCACCATCAAGGCCGATTCGCGAAGTGCTTTTGAGGGAATTGTACCCAATTGCAAACACGCGCCACCGAGTCGATCTTTTTCTACGACCAAAACTTTTTTGCCGAGCTTGGAAGATTGAACAGCGGCTTTTTGTCCACCCGGTCCCGAGCCAATCACGATCAAATCAAATTCTTCGTTCTGATTCATACGTCCTTATTCTACGCAGTTCGGTTGTCGAGAACCAACTCGACAATTGTAAACACGGCTCCCGCCACGACGGGACCAAGGAAGAGGCCGTAAAATCCGATGGTCTCGAGCGCGCCGAATGCGGCAATGAAACCAATCAACGGGTGCAGTTTTGCAGAACCGCTTATGACGTAAGGCCTAACGACGTTGTCGCTAAGTCCAACTAATACAGATGCGAACACAAAGGCAATCGCATGGGGCCAATTTCCCTGAAATGCTGACGAGCCAATCAAATACAGGGAAACCGGAAGAGTTCCAACAACAGGAATGAACGACAATACAAAGGCCGTCATTGCAATGAGAAGCGTTCCCGGAACACTAAGAGCCACAAGGAATATTCCAAAGATCACCGATTGAACAAGACCAGCCATCAGTGCCGCAAAAACCACCGACGACGAAAGATCTCCGACGGACTTAAATAAAATAGCAGTCTTCACTTTCGACAAAGGTGAAAATCGTTTCAACCAGGCCAACACTGCCGCTGATTCGAACAGGAAAAAATAAAGCGCCAAAATAACTACAATATTATCGACGGTCAGCTTGGGAAGGTCTGCGACTAGATTTTGAAGAGTTGAAAGCGCTGTTTTCCCAATCGTCGTAGCACCCTGTTCGACTACACGAACCAAGTCAGCACGATCAATGGGCAAAGTGACGAACGCATCGATGCGATCAAAAATGGCATTGACCTCAAGCCGGCTGAACCAATCTTCCGGCAGATCTTTTATCCGCTTCAGTCCTGCATCAGCCGCGAGGAATGCGACGATCCCAACTGGTAAAAGGAAAACTAACGCGAAGGCCGTCGTCAGGAGCAGTGCCCTCCAGGCGGCGGACGGGATCTTTTTTTCGAGTTTTAACGAAAACGGATAGAGGGTTGCTGCAAACAAAGCAGCCATGGCGACAGGCTTGATGAAGCCGCGATTCATCCAAAGCAGCGCGACGACCGTAACCAAAAGTGTGAGACGAAGCATCCAAGAGCTCTCGACCTCCGGCCTTTTGTGGAAGCGCTCTCTTAGCGGTCTCGAAATCCAGTTCGACATGGTCCTCAATTCCCTATGACTTTCAGTTCTTCTAGATGATGCCGTAGTTTCATTGGATTCTCAAAGTGGTGCGTTTGAAAGCCCATACCTTCGGCGACCGACGTATTCTTTGTTAGGTCATCGATGAAAATCGCTCGACTAGGCACCACTCCATGGCGATCAATCAGGAGCTGAAAAAAACGTGGGTCTGGTTTGATTAAGCGCTCTTCGCCAGAAATCAGTCGACCGTCAAAATCTTGCAAAAAGGGAAATCTCGCCTGGGCAATTTTGAAGGTGTTCGCTTCCCAGTTGCTCAATGCCAGCACGGACTTCAGTCTCCCTGAGCGTTTTGCCGCCACAACCTCTTGGAAGATCTGGACTGAATCCTCAATTGGACCGTTCAACATTGTCGGCCAATGGTCTCGCCAATCTTGAAGCCAAGACTT
>JAXMMN010000485.1:0-6831 GCA_034366485.1 Bdellovibrionales bacterium | reverse complement strand
CAAAGAACCAAAGGTGAAATTTGCAACGCACAATGCGAGACTTGAATCCATTGTCGAAAAACCCACCTGGCGGGATTCTTTCAAAAAAAGACACTGCATCATTCCCATGACCTCGTTCATCGAACCGATTTATGAGGGCTCCGAAGCTGGACACATGGTCTCTTTCCATGAATCAAATATGAACTGGCTTATGGCTGCAGGAATCTGGGACGAATGGACGAATAAAGACACTGGCGAAGTGATTGAATCATTTTCGATCATCACGACGAAGCCACTTCCGTTCGTTGAAACCACAGGACACGACCGTTCGCCGCTCTTTTTGAAGAGCGCAGCTGCCGAAGAATGGTTGCGAGCCGAGACAGGCGATGTCGATTGGCTGACTGCAAAAGCAGAAACGCCAGAAATCGCAGTGACGCGATTTCGTCCGATGAAGCCCGGCTGGGAAAAACGTCGCTAGCCGTGAGTCGACTTCCAGTCGCGAAGTAAGCCTTCTCGATCCTCAGGATGGGCGAGATTAATCAAAGCTTTCGCGCGGCGACTGAGAGTTAACCCAGCAAGATTGACTGCACCATATTCAGTTACCGCCCAGTGCACATGTGACCTAGTTGTCACAACACCGGCGCCAGATTTCAATGCATTCACAATTCGGCTTTGACCTTTTTCAGTCCGAGCAGTGAAGGCCATCACCGGCTTTCCGCCTTTACTTAAGGCTGCTCCGCGAAGAAAGTCCATTTGTCCACCGACGCCACTGATGACCCGCGAACCAACTGAGTCAGCGCAAACTTGGCCCGTCAAATCGATTTCTACACAAGAGTTGATTGCAACGACCCTTGGATTCCTGGCAATGACATTCGGTTGATTCACGTAGCTAGCTTCCAGTTGCACGACACTTGGGTTGTCATGCAAATAGTCGTAGACACGCTTGGAACCGGTAACAAACGTCGACACGGTTTTACCGGGGTGAACCACCTTTTTTGAATTGTCGACGGCTCCGGATTCAATGAGATCTAGCGCATAGTCGCTCCACATTTCAGAATGAATTCCCAGATTTTTATGATTCTTTAGCGCTGCCATGCAGGCATCAGGAATTCCACCAATCCCGGCTTGCAAAGTCGAACCGTTTTCAACAATTCCCGCGACATGATCGCCAATTTTTCTCGCTGTCTCGGAGATCGGATGTGATGGAACCTCAGGCAACATGTCGTTCACTTCAATCCGAGCGGCAAATTTGGAAATATGAATAAGACCATCGCCATGGACACGAGGCATATTCGGATTCACTTGTGCAATTACAATTGGAGCCGATTCTACCGCTGCCCTCGCACAATCGACACTCGTTCCAAGAGAACAATAGCCATGACGATCCGGCGGCGAAACATGCACGAGCGCCACATCAAGTGGGTAATGCATTTTACGAAAAAGTGCCGGCGTTTCACTTAAAAACACTGGAAGATAGTCGACCGAGTCATAGTTGATATGCGGACGCATATTGCGACCGATGAACAGATTGACGATTCGAAAGTTTTTTACCAACTCAAGCGTCAGATCTTTGGGTGTTTCAGTGTGCAAATGAACCAGTTCTAGCGGCGGAAGTTCCGCTACATTCTCCACCAGTCTTCGCAATAATGCGATGGGAGTTGCGGCACCTCCGTGTACAAAGACCCGAACGGGGCCAGTAGAATCGCGATGAGCTGATTTAAGAAGTCCAATTAGTGTTTTACTCGTCATGGGGCCGATTCGATCAGACCTGACGTGTTTGAGTAAAGACAAAACTTTTAGTCCCAAGGTTCGGTGTGACTTTTTTAATCACCTAGTTTAGAACCCAGCCTTGAAGCACTTCAAAAAGGGAGTTTTTGAGATGAAATTTCTCACAATTGGAATGTCGGTCGCCATTGCAGGATCGATGGTGAGTTTTGCTAATGCATCAACTGAAGTCATCACTCTAGCCTGCAAACCTGAAGCTCCGTTCACAAGTAAGTTTGAGGGCGTGGTCCAAGTCTCAAAACTTGCAACGAGTAGCGAACCGGTTAGCGAGAACGAAGTCGGTTCTGCCAAAGTTTCTCTATCGAGATTAGAAACCGAAGTTCTTCCAGATGGAACGGCAAGACAAATTGAGATCATGGATCAGATTGATGAAGCCTCATTCGCGGCGAGCAGTGAGTTCTTACCAGCTGGAGCTTTGTTCGTACACGATGCGACGATCGTCACTCTCAGTTCGAGTGAATTAAAAGCGAGCATTCGAATCATTCTCGAAAAGTCTGGTGCGAACTCGACGGTGGTTTTCGACGGTGCTCGGTACTCCGCAAATTGCCAGATAGACTAGTTTCAAACGCCTAATTAAAAAAAGTCTTTGGGGTGAAACCCAAAGACTTTTTCGAGACCTGTTCTCCTTGAGAATTCCTATTTTACTTTTTGTGCTTCTAAGACCTTCATTGTGTTACCGGCTGAATACGCATTGAACTCTGGTGCGTACATCGATTGTATCGTGGCGGGACCAACCCGGAAGTTTCCAGACATGTTGGCACGTAACCGATACTTAAATGTGTATTCTCCAACTGGTAGTCGATTGAAGAAGAAGTTCGCTCCGCTATCTCGCGTTTCTTCAAACCAATAAATTCCAAGACCATATTTATAGCCAGAGACCGGATTCTCAGGCTCTAAACCCGCAGCTCGCGGATCACGTAAATGAACATATTCGGCCTCGTGCTTGGTATTGATCGAAATCTGCACCTCGATCTGATCTCCAATCCTAATTTGTTCGCCGTCGGCGAGCGGCTTAAGGATCCATTCTTTGCCATTGTTCTCACGCTTAAAATACTTGCGAGTGATGTTAAAGAAATCCCCACTCGCCTCTTTTGGCAGTTCCTCGGTTGAGAAATGCCAAACAGCGGACGCAAACGCGAAACCCGGCGTCGATTTGGAAACGGTGATTTTAGAATGAATTCCTGGAACGACTTTCTCACCAGGCACAACAAGCTGATTCTTTCTTCCCGTGTACTTGTCCGGTTCAAAGATAAACTCTGTTTTCTGACTACCCAAATCCACATTGATCACTT
This sequence comes from Bdellovibrionales bacterium, assembly GCA_034366485.1. GTDB lineage: Bacteria > Bdellovibrionota > Bdellovibrionia > Bdellovibrionales > JAMPXM01. The sequence continues at coordinate 3,775 of JAXMMN010000485.1, read as the reverse complement.
CTCTCGTTCCCAACGTAGCAGTTTCATCAAGATAGTGCGCCAGAGAGTAAATAACTTCGGACGTGGCACGAGTCGATTTCCAGTGATTAAGTTTCTTGTTTAAAAACAACCACTGCACAAGACCTTCGCTTCGGCTGTCCTTCGGATCCATTTCCATAAGAGTACGAAGACTGAAAGCATGGGTTTCGATCGTGTCATTGTACCAAAGCCACGAACGGTCTTCCTGTGCCCAGTAGGTTCCAAGCTGGTCGTCGGTTTTTGAAGAGTCCATAACCGAATCCCAAACCAATTTCGCATCGGCCTTGCGATCCGAACGAAGAAGCGTGAGCGCCAAGTACCCCTTTAAGAGAGGCGAATGTTTTTTCCAATGCTTGAAGCTATAGTTGAGAAGCCGCGTTCTATAAGCGGCGTCAAACATTCCGGCTGACCATGACTCGTCTGGATACTGACTGACCGCATAGTTCACAAGCGTGATCATTTCCCAACAGCAGTTGAGTGACATCATTCTCTCAATTTCACCGTCAAGCCATTGCCGTGTGTACCGCCATGCTTTGACGATCACTTCCTTCGGTACATCGACTTTAAATTCAAGCGCGCGACCAAAGCCCATCAACGTGTAGACCGTCATGTAGGGATCCGGTGGACCACCCTCAAACCAAGGAAACGCACCGCCAGGAAGCTGCATTTTTCGAAGCCGTGTCAGTGCGCGGTCGCGTTCCGATGCAGCAATTCGACTGTCTAAGACATTTACGAGTTCGTCCTCGCTTCGAGATCCGCCTTGTGCCGATTGAAGCCAAGGACTTTCCTCAAGCGTCATCCGCCTGTTCGCGTCGGCGTCATCAAACTTTTCGACTTGGGTTTTTCGGCTGGAAAAATCTCGAGCCATTTTTTCAATCGATGGATACTTGTTGAAAAGAGACATGACGATTCCGGTAGAGAGGAATCGGTTCAAGGTCTGTTCCGTACACTCATACGGATACTTCACCAAATATGGGAGCGCCTTCAAGACCCCATAAAAGAGTTGCGCATCGATCGTCACAACCATCTTTTCATTGAGAAGCGTTTTGTCGTCACCTTTGGCGAGATCCTTAAACTCCAAAACTTTCGTCGATTTGTTTTTAAGCGTCACGAAGCGCGACTGAGCCAAGTGCATTCGACTTGGAAGAACAGGAAACGGTCGGCGCTCGCCATCACTAAACGTAACACCTTTTACCTTTCCTCCAGACGTGGCTGTGGCTACGACCTTGAACGCGAACTGACCGACTCGCTTCGGAGCCTTCAACGGAAAGCCCATTGTGACAGAGCCACTTTTTTCGACCTTGAATGGTCTTTTAACTTCTTTCAGCGTGATTCCAAATTCTGAAAGCGCACTTCCACCCTTGTCGAGATCTTCGATTTCAAATTTCAGTTCTCCGGAAAGCGTACTTTCCCCTGCATTGTTGATGACGACCTTGATTTCGGCTTCATCAGACTCCCGCAAAAAGCGAGGTGCGTAGGGTCTAACCATCAGTTCCTTTACCGATTTCGTTTCTTTCGATACATGCCCACCACGAACATCTTTTGTGATGGCGTGAGCAAACACTCGCCACGACGTCACGGAATCAGGAACTTGAAACTCGAATCCAACTGTACCGTCCTGATCTGTAACCAGATGAGGCTCGAAAAAGGCGGTCTCTGAAAAATTCGTCCGCACATTCTCACCCGCAGGCTTATCGCCTGAAGGCACGCTTTGACTTTGATTTTCCTTTTTCTTCTCATCGCCACGACGCTCTGCCATTCCACCAGGCGCGGACTTCGCTGAGGCGCCCAAAACGGAAGACGCCATATCAGCCATTGGCGCCGAAGGCATCGGTGCTTCAGCTGCCATTTCCATCGAGTCTTCCTCTCGCATTGATCTGCGAGCCTTTGACAATCCGAAGTATCGGTTTCGGCTTCCAGGTCCACCGACGCCATAATTATTGTAAAACTTCAGTCGATCACTTTGCGGTACACCCGGGCGAGAAACGTACCTGAAATTTCCACGTAAATGCGACCCATAACTGATCCCTAAGGTGACTTGCGCTTGAACAGCGCCAACTCGCGAAGGATACAATCCGCTGACCGACGGAAACACATGAGGAGCAAAAATGTCGAGGCTTCGGTCATACATGTACGCAAGAACTTCGGCCGGCCCTTGCTTCAGTGCTGTTTTATCTGGGTTTTTTACACTCACTCGAAACGTTTCTTTCGATCCAGGGCGCAGTTGATCGCGGAATGTCGAAAATTCTAGACCCAGCGTTCGATCCGTCCACGGAACAAAAACACTGACTTCTTGCCGCATTTGCTGGTGATCGCGAAGTGCTGTCACCGCAACCGAAAAGCCGCCGCGATCAGCCACTTTTATTGGGAACTCGTGAATTGATGGTGTTTTGGTGGAGACAAAATGTTTGCGTGAGAGTGACTTCCCATCGCGAAACACTTCCAACATCATCGGTTGATTCGATAACCCCGTGTGAACCAAAACACGCGCGGTTTCGCCCACCTCATAGGATGATTTTTGTCCAACAACCACCAACGGAAGCGGAAGCTTTGGCTTAGGATCGGCTACCATAAAGAGTCTAGAGACTTTGTATGGCGCACCAAAATCGTCTTTTGTTTCGTAGGAAATCTTGTAGATACCAGACTCTTGAATTTGATCGATAGAAATCTGTGCTTCGCCCTTTGCATCATGAGCGATACTTCCAGATTTTACGACTTCCCCCTCTTCCCAAGTTGCCGCAAGCGGTTCCCAGCGGAAGTCAGTTTCCCAGCGCGCCCGTTTACTATCATCTGGAGATGCGTACTTCGTGAAATCTGCGTTCAAATCTCGATCAGGTACCGACTGAACATCTCTTGAATATCCAGCAGGCGGCAGTGTGGCCGACGGAGCTTTGAGCCTTAAAATTTTGAAGCTTGCGTTTCCTTTTTTTGGTTTGCCATCGAGTGACGAAAGCCGAGTGTCTATTTTTACCGGCTTTCCGGTATCAAAAAAGAAATCATTCCAAGTCAAAGTCGCTTCGACCGATGAAAACCCAATGCGGAAGTACTTGTTGCCAGTCCTTGTTTCACCGCCGTCATCTGTCACATTCGCTTCGATATTGAAGGAATACGTGATGTCTTGATTGCTGCCAGCGTTTTTTCTTTCATCTGCTTGTGGAACAAATGAAATTTCAAAGCTTCCATCGCTCTTCAGTGCAGATAGTCCAGACGCAACAGTTTGCGGCGGCGATGGCGGGCTCCACCAGGAGCGACCAAAATAGCCCCACCACCAAGGTGCTTGTGCTTCTCTGGTAATTCGCCATTTCACACTGCCACTTGATACAGGTAGTCCGAAATAGTATTTCGCCTCACCTTTTATTTTTGCCGGTTTATTCAGACGCAGTGGCTCGATGGACTCTGTAATGAACGTTTCAAAAGTCGGTCGCTTGTACTCTTCAACTCGAATGCCGACACTGCCAGGATGGGCAGATTCAACAGAAATTTGCCAGCTTCCCAAAGGTCGTCCGGTCGGAATTTTAAATTCACCCGATACAGTTCCGAATTCGTTGGCTGTGACTTGAGCGGTGCCTACAACCTGATAGTTCGGATCGTAAAATCGAACAGTGGTCTTCGTGCCTTTATCTGCCGTTTTCAACTGACCTTCGCGCCCGATTCCAGAATAAAGAACAGCTTTCCAAAGAACTTTCTGATCGGGGCGATAAACCGTTCGATCGGTGAACAAAAGAGAAGCCGATCTTTTTCCTTCAGGATAGTTCCC
>JAXMMN010000484.1:0-7494 GCA_034366485.1 Bdellovibrionales bacterium | reverse complement strand
CTCGCTCGAGGACAACGCGTGGTCTACGTCACGCCCAAAAACAGTCAACATTCTGTCGCGGAAGATGCGATCGAACGACTTCAAGATGCCGGCGCCAAATTAAAGTCCCTTTCGATCACCGCAAAAAGTAAACTCTGTTTCAAGAACGAGCCGTTGTGTAACCCTGAATATTGCGAGTACGCAAAAGACCACTCCACGAAGCTTGCAGCAAATGGCCTTCTCGAAAAGCTTTCGAAGAAGAAAAAGCTGACGGCGAAGACGTTTACGAAAATGGGAAACGAGTATGAAGTCTGCCCATTTGAGCTTCAGCTCGATGCCGCACTCGATGTCGAAACGGTCATCTGTGACTACAACTATGTTTTTGCGCCGCGATCTGCGTTTGGGCGACTTTCGAAAAGTGGTCTCGATCAGGATGGAAAACCGAATCTGGTGATCGACGAAGCACATAATTTGCCTTCCCGGGCGATGGACTACTATTCTCCGGCGCTTTCAGTGCAAGTGCTTGAGAATATGCGTGAGGAAATCGCAAAACTTCCCAAGAAGTTTCGTGTCGAGGCCGATAAACTATTGAGTGCGTGCATTCAAGTCGTGAAGTCTTGTGGGCGGAAAAATCAAACCAGACCTGAAAAAATTGATCCTCCGGTTATGACCTTCCATGCTCAGGATGAAGAGCTTCGAGGTTTGTTGTCGGCCTATCTCGCCTCTGATGTGGACATTCAACCTCGTGATGTATTAATGAGACTTTCGTTTTATTGGTCCGAGTTCACGGGCGCACTCGAATTTGTGAACGGCGATCGAGAAGAGTTCTTCACGACCTTTCATCCCAATCCCGCAACGGTGAAGATCACCTGTTGTGATGCTTCAGAAATGCTGAAGTCATGCTATGACGAGTATCAAAATACCGTTGCATTTTCTGCCACATTAAAGCCATTCGACTACTATAGTCAGCTCATGGGTCTCAAGCGCGAGTCTCTGATGAAAGCTGAATTTGCTTCGCCTTTTGCAAAAGCCAATCGCAAGCTTCTAATCATACCTCAAATTTCATCGAAGTATTCTGAACGAGAGCGAAACTATCCGCGGATCGCTGAAACGATAGCAAAAATCACGCAGTTAAAAAGAGGGAACTATTTCATATTTTTCCCGAGTTTTGATTTCCTGGAGCGCGTCCTAAGGGAGTTTGAAAAGGAATTCGATTCATACGAAGCCTTCACAATTATCCGTCAAGAACGGGGAATGCGTAACGATGCCGTCGCAGAGGTTTTGGATCTGCTTCGCGATAAAAGCGGCGCACACCTCGTCTTTGCTGTCCAGGGCGGAGTTTTTTCTGAGGGTGTCGACTATCCCGGTGAAATGGCAATCGGCGCCTTTATTGTTGGGCCTCCGCTTCCGAACTTTGATCTCGAGCGAGAAAAGAAACGGGAGTTTTACGAAAAAAGTTATCAAGCGGGTTTTGACTACGCCTACACCTACCCAGCGATGGCGAAAGCGGTCCAGGCAGCAGGTCGCGTGATTCGGAACGAAACCGATCGAGGTCTCATTGTTTTGATGGATGATCGATTTACTCACGCCAGCTACGCCAAGTCGATGCCTCAAGATTGGTTTGATGAAAGTCCACGAGAGTTGATCTCGACGCAGATCTTAAAAGATGTGGCAGACTTCTGGTCGAGCTAGTCTCGCTTTTAAGTCGCTATACCCTAAACAATGTGTGCTACGGTGTGCTCAGTGTAATATGAGCGACCTACGTCTAAGCCTCCTCAGATAATTTTTTTTGGACTGCTATTCACGACGATCGCGCTTTTACCAGGATTGGTATTGGCGACAGAAGATTCGAAGAATGCAGTTCAAGTAGAGAACTCAGCTGTGCCTACAAGGCGTGGGATCCGAGAGGGCCAAAGCTTTGGAGTTGCGATCGAAAACGATTCCAAAAATATTGGTGGGCCAGGCTCTGATCAGGCCTATTCGAATGGAATACACTTCGCTTACGTCTATGCTCGGAATCAAGTTCCGAAATGGGCACCAAAGACACTTCGAGAGAGCGAGTTTTTTAAGGGCGAACTTGCCAATTCAACGGCGAATTTTGGAATCTCAATCAATCATCAGATTTACACTCCCGAAAACATTTTTGCGATTGGTTTGCTGACGAACGATCGTCCTTACGCTGCATGGTTGAACGTCTCATTTTCAGTGGTACTTAAAAATCACCAAAGGTCGCAGAGTTTAGAATTAAGTCTCGGAACCATTGGTCCTGCTGCAAATGGGGAGTCGGTGCAAAATAGCTTTCATCGCTGGATTGGAACTGAAAAAGCTGAAGGATGGGGCAATCAGTTAAAGGATGAGCCGGCGGTGCAGATCAACTACCAGCAGCGACTTAACTTCGTCGAATTTCGAAGTCCCAGCGGACCCTATTTTGATTTGATTCCGATGTTCGGAGGCGGACTTGGCAACGTGATCATTGGACTTCATTCGGGCTTGCTGGCTAGGCTCGGGCACAATTTGCCAGAGGACATTGGGCCGTCGAGGCCTTCCGGCGGTGATACAGAGAGTTTTGTAGTTCCGATGACTACGAATGAAACCCGATCCAGTTACTATTTATTCACAGGTATTCGTGGCAATGCAGTAGCCAGAAATATTTTTCTCGACGGCAACACGTTTCAGGAAAGCCATCGAGTCAAAAAGTATCCGTTCAACTTTGAAACCGAAGTGGGAATTTCAGCGCAAATCAGACCAATCAACGTCACGTGGCGTTTTGTCGTACGTTCTCCAGAGTTTGAACAGGACAGTGGTTTTCATAGTTTCGCCTCCGTGGGCCTCAGTATTTCGACGGATTAGTTCGATACAAGAGCTTGGCTTTGGTCCAGTTGCCGATGGGATCTCGTCCAATCTCGGCTTGCGGTGCGTAAGTACTTACAGTTTCAACTGATTTAAGCCGTTGAGTCATACAATGAGAGGTCCATTTTCAATACTAGGTTTATTAGTGCTGCTTCCTATTGCGCAGGCCGCGCCTGATTGGGAAAAAGCACTTAAAGACATTTGCAGCTTCGATCAGTTTTGCGAGCGATTGAAAACTAGCGATGGTGCATGGGTCAAGCCCCGCAACGAACTTCTCGCTGTCATTAAAAGCCCAGCGATGAATGCTGAAATCCACCGCGTGGCAAAGCTTTACAATGTCGACCCAGTGATGATTGCTGGCGCGATCATCGCCGAAAACACGATGAACGTGAGTATGAAAGACACCGCACAAACGTGGCTTGCGGCCAACATGGGTATCACGGGTGTTGGAAAAAAGAAATTTTCATATGGCTTTGGGCAAATTAACGATCAGGCTGCGATAGAAGCTGAAGCGCACGTCGCAAAAATAGAAGGTCGTAAACCAAAATCAATGGAAGAGATTCGGGAAGAGATTCTTGATCCAACAAAGTGCGTGCGGCTTGTTGGGGCAATCGTGCGACAGGTTCAAGATGATTACAAAGAACAAGGTTTTGACATCTCAAAGGATGTTGGAGTGTCGACAACTTTGTACAACTTGGGAAGGTCAAAAGAAAAGGCCGCTCAGGCGAAACGAGCTGGCACCGTTCCTAAATCAAACTATTTTGGATTTTTCGTTTCAAAATACATTTCGGAAGTGAAGGCGGCTGTGGGCTCGCCTGTTGTGACACCGCCCGCGAATTTGGCGACTGTTAAACCCGAAGTGGTTGTGTCTGAGGGGGTCGTTCAAACCGTGGCACCTGCAGCTACCACCGGTCTTGCTAGTGCACGGAAGCCAAGTGCTACGAAGGCGAAGGAAAAGCGTCCAGCTGTGGCGGTGCCGACGGAACAAGTGGATGTGATCACGAAAACGTTGCCGTTGGTTTCTTCTCCGCCGCTTTGCAGGACTACGGATGATGAACGTGGCCGAATGGGTTCCGAACAAGGCGCAAACACGGGTGCGTACGGTGCCCCTGTTGGTGTTATTGAAAAGAATCAGAGCTTTCGAGTCCTCAGCCGCGCACTCGATTGCGAAACGACAACCTGGCGTTTGATTGAGACTGAATCGGGACAAACCGGTTGGATCAAAGAGGCAGTTCTCGAAAGCAATCAGGCAAAACACGTTCGCCCCTTGAATGCGGCTTCTTGTAAAGCCGACTCCAGCGGCGCTGCTACTTGCTCAGAAGCATTGCAGGCAAAGCTTGGAGCGAAAGCTATCGGAGCTGATAGCAATTTAATTTTTGTTTCTCCAGTAGGCCCGAAAATGCCAGCTGACGGAGAAAAAACTGTAAGCTTCGACACAGAGGATTTTCGATGTCGTGATCGAACAGGGGACCTTGACGATCGACGACAAAGCTACAACCGTCCCCAGTATTCGCGCCCAGCAATGCCGCAGCTATCACTTGCTGATGTCGTAAAAGAAAACCGAGAGAGAGCTGCAGCCATGAAGATGCAAATGGCCGCACAGGCGAGTGCCAATCAAGGTGGCGCGCAAGACTCGACACCTCCGCTCGCGGCACCGGAAGAGATGTTGACGGGAGTTGATGTTTACAAAGCTAACATTCGTTTTTATGACAAGGAAATTGCCCGGATCGCTTCGAAGCTTAAGATTCCAGTTGCAGATCTCGATACAATCGCTAACCCGTATCAGGAGTTGACGCAGACTCTCATTCGATCCCGACGTCAGAATGCCGATTGTGTTTCGCTTGCGAACAGTGAAACGCCTCGTGACTGCGGATTGTATCCGGTCACGAAAGAAGTTCGTGACGTACTTAAAAAAATTAACCTCGAATCAACACCAGACATTAATGAGGCAATGGCAGTTAACAGAGACCTGCGGGATGCGGAGTATAGGGGTTACGATCGCATTCAATTAGCCGTCGGCAGAGCACAAGGATACCGGACCAGTCGTGACTCTGAAATTCCATATGCCAACTACGTACCTTTAGATGAAGAACTCGCGACCCGAACTCCAGAGGAAATCCGAAAGGCGATGGCAAGTTGCCACTCGCAGGTGAGCGAAATAAAAGCAAATGCACTTCGTGATGCAGAAGCGGCGAAGGAGCTCTTCTTCGCTTGTCAAAACGATCCGGCAAAATGCGACGATTGGAAGAACTCAAAATGGTCTAAAAAAAGTCAGCGCGGGGGAATTGGAGGCGTCGGCTTTGGTGGAGTTTACTACGGAAATAGCCAGCCGATTTATCAAACCCGAAGCGGTGCAAACGTCGGTGGCTTTGGCATTTATGAAGAGGATCCAGAGCCGTTTTTCAAAGCCGCGCAGATCGCGACGGACGAACAGATAAAAGCTCACTCTGCTGATTTCATAAGTTTCGCCCGCTTTTGCCACGCGCGACTAAATCTATACAGCGATAAATCGCCAAGGGGCGATTCTATTGATTGTGCGATCGCTCCTGAGTTTATGAACATTGTGAACGGTAGGTTTGCTCGGGCGATTGTCGCGAAGACCTATCAGAATGATCCAGGAAGCCTTGTTGGGGAATTGATGTCGGGCATCCCATCCTTTATTAAGCCAGCTGTCGTAAAAGAGATTTTAGGCGACGAGTTTGTTCCAAAACCAACGCCGCCGCCGATGCCGCAGCAAGTGACTCAGGCGCGTGATCGCGAAGAACCCATGGGCCCACCGAACTATTGTCCCAATAAAACTGTAGAATTCATCGAAGAGCTTCTCAAAGAGAACGAGTGTATAAAACATGTTTATGTGCCGACTCGATTTCTTTCCGGAAAGCTCAGTCCAACCGACCAACGTGTGATCTATCGAAAATTTGAGACCAATGATCGATTCGCGATCGAAGTGGGGAGCGAAAGATGCGCCATTCAAGTAAAAAAATGAAGCGATTCGCTTTATGGGGGCTCCTCTTGATCTTGTTCACGGTGAGTGACACATATGGTGCGACGACAAAGTCTCAGGCATCTAAGAGTGCACCTAAGCAAAACTCTCAGCAGAGCCGCAAGCCAGCACAACAATGTCAGGCAGTGAAATGGCCATTTGCGGTGAGCGAAACAAATTTTACGCCACAGGCGTTCGATCAGGTCGAACGATCGAACCTTTTTGCTTATCTCTATTTTGAACTTGGAGCCGCCAAAGGTTCACGAACCCCGAAGCTCGCTGAAAGACTTTTTTTCTATTTGATTAACACGGAAGCGAACGAAGCGAAGGCTAAGCTGCTTGAGGGGATACAAAGTGTAGCGGACCTCAATTCAACCACTCCGAACATAGTTAGCATTGAAGAGCTCTGTAGTTTTGAAGCGCGCCTCCCGAACTCGACACGGGTTAAAGGTAAGAAAAAATGAAACACTCTTTTCAACTCACTTTTATTTTAATGTTTTCTGTATTCAGTGGATTTGCTCAAATCGCGCTAGCTCAAACATTGAAGCCCTTCAAAGACGAATTGTACTCGCTTAAAAATCGCAAAGTTCTGGAAGCTCGCGATGGAGGATCATACAAGCGCTATGTCTTTGGCGATCAAGACGTAAACGGGCGTGATAAAGTTGCAGGTAAAGTTGCGAAGGACATTCGAGTTGATTTAAGCGTCTTGAAATCGCAGCGAATTGTGAATGTTCCATCGGATGGCGGGTTTCAGGTCGAGGCCTATGAAGTCGGGGAACCTAAAAATGCAAGTTTCGCAGTCGTGTTTGTTCACGGAGGTGGCGGGAATAAAGACATCGGCGCAAATGATGTTAGCTTTGGTGGAAATTTTAACCGTCTCAAGAATCTGGTAAGCACAAATGGTGGGGTCTACTACAGTCCAACGGTTGGTACGAATGAAGATGCTCGCACGTTGATTCGACACATACGCACCCAATCTCCAGACGCGAAAGTGATTCTTGTTTGTGGATCAGCCGGCGCATATGCTTGCTGGGATTCGGCGCGGAGCCCACAAACCAGTCCCTCATTGGCAGGCCTCATATTTCTTGGGGGAACAGATACGCTGCCCGGCATCGAAAACTCGACGATCGCCGAATCACGTCTGCCGATTATTTTTTCCCATGGTTCGAAAGATCCGATTGTTCCGCCAACGGAATATGAGGAGCACTATAAAGCCTTAAAGAAAATGGATCCGAAATATCCAGTCCAGATGCAGATCTTTGAAGGTGGAAAGCATGGAACTCCAATTCGGATGATTGACTACAAGGACTCGCTTCAATGGCTGCTTGCTGAAAACGCGAAGCGCCCCACAAATCCGGCAGCGTCTGGAACCACAAAAAAAGTTGAAGTCAATAAGTGAGCGACATGTTTCAGTCAGCTCGTTTGCTGGCAATCTTCTTTTCGACCGTCGTAGCAATCGTTGTAGGCAGCTTTGCTGCCAGCGAGGCTCGCGCACAATCCTGCAAGAGTTGGTCGACAGATTGTAAATCAATTCAAGCATTGCGTGAGAGTCAAACTCACAAACACATCGGCACAAGTACCTATCGTTGCGAAACATCGCTCTCGCACTTTGGTTCAGTCGGACTGAGCGGCATAGATGCAGCAAAAAAGATTCTCCAGTCGGCAGAAGTGAGTGGTGGATT
>JAXMMN010000483.1:0-7425 GCA_034366485.1 Bdellovibrionales bacterium | reverse complement strand
GGGCCTTCGCGGCCACACCTGCCGACTGTGCTCCCGACTTCGCGCGACTCCATGTGGCTCATCCGCGCACTCAGGCAAGCCTTAAGGCATTGAAACGCGACCTTCCCGAAATCAATGATCCCGTTCAGTTGGTTCTCGATTTTGCAGAGCGCAGAAGAAAATGGAATCTCGACTTTCCGGAGGGCCATCCAAAACGCAACAACTTCCCCGCACCAGAACTTCGTCACGGAGTTAAAGAAGTACGCGCGCTTCTGACCCAGATTAAACGTCCACCGGAAAATCGCGTGGCCGCAGAAAAGCTTCTTCGCGAGATAAAGCAAGCCGAGGCCGAGGGCTTACCTTATCGCGACACCTATCGAAAAATCGAAGCAGCAACTTACCTTCTTCAACTCAAATTTCGTAGTCCTGTTGAAAAGGCGGAAGCCATTTCACTTTCGACTCGGTTTGCTCGAGTGCTACCAATGGAGCTGCAGCAAACGATGGGGGAGCTGATAAAAAAGCATCGCGTCGGCGGCGTTGTTCCCGAGTACGATCTTCGGTCACAGGCAGAGCTAGATAAATTCGACACAAATGCTGCTGCCTATTTCAAAGAAATGAATGTGATCTTGGATGACTTCTTTAAAACAGCTGGCGGACAAGAAGTGCGAAACTCTCTTCTATCACGCAGACAAAAGCTCGATCAGGTGACGACCGTGGGTTCGTTTGCCGCCAGACAACTGGAAAGCGAAAAAATTGAACTCGATCGGTTTCTTAAAGTGTTCGCCGATAGCGAAAGAAAAGGAATTCAACGTTTTATCACTCGACCGACAATCACTGCGAACCCGACTCACCCAATCGGTGTACCGGTGATTGATGAATCACTATTTGAATCTGAAATCTTGCTACCCACCAGCCGAGACCTTCACATCGAAGGACTTGCTGAAAGCTTCATGATTGGGCTCACACCCGTTCAAATAATTTCTCGCCCGAGAAGAGCCGACGGCTTGTGGATGGACTCGTACCTGTTTGCTAATCACGACGGGTTTCATCGCTTCTTGGCTGCGCAAGAATCACAGGTCAATCTTGAAATCATCCAGCTGCCAATACAAGAACGACTCCAAATATTGGCCGAGATCGACAGCCTGCCCTCGCCGGAGAGACGCTCTCTGGCGCAAACAGCGCTCTATTTGACCGTTCACGAGAACGGTAGCAATTCCACTCTCCCTATCAATACACCAGCCGCCGCTGCACATACCCGCGACGAGTTTCGACGTCTCGCGGACCGAACTCTTTCCAACGAGGACCTCCGTTGGGTTCGGAACTGGTATCAGCAGACTGTTCAGCGCCGTGTGGACCATTTCCGGCGCTCCTCACCCCCTTAAAGTGACAATCCTTGTCCCATAAATAGAACAAATTGCATGTATTGCGAATTGGCGGCGGCACGGACCGTGATTATAGGGCCTGTGGAACTAGGAGGATTTTATGTTCACCGTCTCAATGCACAAAAGCGATTCGCGTAAATTCGGCTTCGCCATCGGCATGCTTGCGATGGTTGTTCTATCTATTTTGATGGTAGGCTGCGCCTCTGAAAATAACGGCGGCGGAGCGATTCCACCAGGTGGTATCGGCGCGATTCCGCTGCAGACCTGCCAAGCGAATCAAATCTACACGTCAACACACGGCTGCTTGTATCAGCAGAGCTGTCAAAATGGTTACGGCTGGGTTCCAGCTGAAGGACGTTGCGTTCCGGGTACTATTTCTAACTCGGCAAGCGGAACTGTGTTTTTAACAAGCCTTCGAATTACTAGCCGTCAGACGTTCGAACTTTTGCTTCAAAACTCTGGATTGTGCGATCCGTATATTATTGGAGTTAACTGGGGCAATACCTCTTGCGATAACTACTCTCATGCCGGCTATTTGGCGGTTCAGTTTCCAGGACTTCTTTCTGGTGCAACCTTACCAACACAGGCAACTGTATGGGTTGGTGCAGGCGCGCCCGGTCCTAACCAAGGCAATACTGGTGGATCTTGGACGACACCTGGAGTTAAAGAGCGAAGCTTTTTCGCTAACATCGGCCCGGCAAACAACAGTCTTGGCTTCACAGGCACACCATCGACAGGTAATGGTCTTCCCGGTGGATTCCGTTTCATTGTTAACAATGGACTTCCCGGAAACTCGTATCAGATGAACGTGGATCTTCAGTACAACGGCGTAACTTTCGCCAATGGAACTCTAATCCGTTACTAAGGATTTCTCATCCGGCACTAACGCGATGTCGCTAGAAACCGCGCAACCAATGAGGTGCGCGGTTTTTTTATGAACGCCTCGTTGCGGTTCTTGACTGAGCGCCGCTGATTCGAGCAGTTTCCTATCTAAGATGAACTCTTCCGACGACGAAAAAAGTGACACTCCCGCTGCGACGGTCGTAGCTCGCATCGTTCGCTGCCCTCATTGCGGCAAAAGCGCTGAGTACTCTCCGCGAAATTCCCATCGCCCATTTTGCTCGGAACGTTGTCGAACGTCAGATCTCGGCGCATGGGCCGAAGGGAAATACGCTGTCCCCGCAGAGCCGTCAGAGATGACGGAGGAAGAGGCAAATCTTCTTTCCGAAACGCTCGGCGCAGATCAAAACATCCCTCCTGAGGATTAGAAATACGCCGCAGGTGGCCTTGTCGGCGCGCTTTTTTGTGTTGACGACCTTAAAATGCTCGGGGTTGAATTCAAGCGATCGCAAGATTTATTGAACAGCAAGTTACGACAACACGAACAACAACAGGAGAGATACATGAACAAAGCAGAACTCATCGAGCTCATCGCTGGCGAATGCAAAATGACTAAAGCGCAAACTGAGCGCATGCTCGACACAACGATCGAAGCAATCAAAAAGACTGTTAAAAAAGGCGACGAAGTAAAACTCGTTGGCTTTGGAACATTCACTAAAGCAAAACGCAAAGCTCGTATGGGTCGCAACCCACAAACTGGCAAAGCGATCAAAATCCCAGCGATGTCTTACCCAAAATTCCGCCCAGGCGCAGAATTCAAAGACATCGTTCGCTAGTTAATAAAAGTCACTTTTGTGGGGTCACGGACGATCTCACTTTCACGACTTTAGCAGCGAAGGGCAGAGCCCGTAGCGACATGTAAGTAGAAAGGCGGCTGAAAAGCCGCCTTTTTTATTTCCTTTCGCTTCTGACTCGATCAAGAATCTTCGAATGAGCCAATCGCCAGTACTTGATCGCTATACGCCGCCAGGCCAATCACCTTCTCTTCAACATATTGGCGTCTTCACCAGTGGCGGCGATGCGCCCGGTATGAACGCCGCCATTCGTGCCGTAGTTCGATCCGCGCTACAGACCGGAATCAAAGTTACGGGTATCAAGCATGGCTACCGGGGAGTTTTGAATGGTGAATTTGAAGTTTTGGATTCCAGGTCGATGGGAAACATCCTTCAGCGCGGTGGAACATTCTTAAAAACTGCTCGGCTTCCCGAATTCAAAGAGGCCTCAACTCGCGCGAAAGCCGCAGCGCAAATCAAGGCGGCAGGTTTTGATGCGTTGGTTTGCATTGGTGGAGATGGCTCGTTCACTGGCGCACGGCTTCTTTGGACCGAACACAAAATACCCATCATCGGAATCCCGGCGACGATCGACAATGACATTGCCGGAACCGAGGCCACCGTGGGCTTTGACACCGCCGTAAACTCGGCCGTTCAAGCGATCGACCGGATTCGCGACACCGCGGATTCTCACGATCGCCTCTTCATCGTTGAAGTCATGGGCCGCGACTCCGGTTTTATCGCAATCGAAACCGGACTCGCCGGTGGCGCCGAGGAAATCTTTTTTGCCGACAACCCCGTTACAGTCGACGATGCGATTGATCATATTCGGCGCGGAATCGCGAGTGGCAAAAAAAGTTCGATCTTGATTGCGGCCGAGGGACAAAAGCCGGGCCGTGCCTACGATCTCGCAGAAAGCATTCGCAAAAAAAGTGGCTTTGAATCGAAGGTCTGTATCCTCGGTCACGTGCTTCGGGGCGGAGCTCCGAGCGCATTTGACCGAAACCTCGCCTCGCGCATGGGGGCAGCGGCCGTCGAAGCTCTTCGGCGAGGGTACTGTGATGCAATGATGGGATACGTTCGCGGCCGAATTGACGGAATTCCACTTCGTGACGTGATTGGCCGACACAAGCGAGTCCCCGACGAATGGATTCGCCTCGCGCAAACCCTCTCGAACTGATATGTCGCTCCGGCCTCCGCCCTTCACTGCGCTTCGCCCTTGGCTCAGCGACTTTTTTTATTTTGCCGTAGCTATTTGGGGAGTGTGGCCACGGCCTGCGGCGTGTGGGGTTTGGCGGGACCTTGTGCGGTGCGAAATTGACGTGTTGGACCGTCACTTGTTAATCGTATCGCTCTAGAATTCAGCTTTCAGATACCAGCACCTAGGGGGATCTTTTGAAACACGTCTATAGCCGACTGGCTGCCGCTTTTATTCTTTCAACGACATTGCTCGCCGCTACCTTGGTGACTGTTGGATGCACAAAAAAATCTGCAGACAGTGCGAATGAAATTCTCGTTGGCGAGTATGGCTCCCTCACCGGCAGCGAAGCGACCTTCGGTCAGTCGACGTCAGAAGGCGTCAATCTCGCATTTTCCGAACAAAACAAAGTTGGCGGAGTTAAAGGCAAAAAACTGAAGCTGATCACTCTCGACAACCAAGGGAAACCAGAAGAAGCACGGGCGGCCGTCCAGCGCCTCATCACACAAGATCGCGTTGTCGCCGTGATCGGCGAAGTCGCAAGCTCCCGCTCGCTCGCCGCTGCGCCCGTTGCTCAGCAATACAAAGTTCCAATGATCAGCCCCTCTTCAACAAATCCAAAAGTCACCGAAGTGGGCGATTACATTTTTCGCGTCTGCTTTATTGACCCCTTCCAAGGCCTCGTGATGGCGAAGTTCGCCAGAAATGAAATCAAAAAAGAACGCGTCGCCATTCTTCGCGACGTGAAATCTGACTACTCTACCGGACTCGCAGATGTGTTCGTCACCGAGTTTAAAAAAATGGGCGGCGAAATCGTTGCTGATGAGTCGTATCAGGCTGGCGAAACCGACTTCAAAGCGCAGTTGACACAGATCAAAGGCAAAAAACCGGACGCTATTTTTGTTCCAGGTTATTACACAGAAGTCCGCCTCATTGCTCGTCAAACGAGGCAGCTTGGAATGAACATTCCACTTCTTGGTGGCGACGGATGGGATTCAGAAAAACTTTCTGAGCTCGGCCAAGACGCGATCAAAGGAAGCTATTTCTCGAACCACTACACGACCGAAAGCACTGAGCCCGCGGTTGTCGATTTCATTAAAAAGTACCGCGACACTTATGGCGGAAAAACTCCAGACGGCCTCGCTGCTCTTGGCTACGATGCTGCGAAGATTTTAATTGCAGCTATGGAACGCACGACGGAAATCACGCCGCTCGCAATTCGCGATGAGCTTGCGAAAACAAAAAACTTTGTTGGCGTCACGGGTGTGATCAGCATTGACGAAAAACGAAACGCGACGAAGAGCGCTGTTGTTGTTCAAGTCGACGGCAAAATTAATCGCTTCGTGAAAACCATCACGCCTTAATATGTCGCTACCGGCTCCGCCGTTCGCTGCACCTCGCCCTTGGCTCGGTGATTTTCTGATCGAGCCGTGCAGTAGCGCGGAAAGATTTAGGGCGTCGCTACGAGACCTCATCGAGGCCGTAGGACGCGGGTCTGCCGGCAGCCGACACGCGTGGCGCGCCTTCAAAATAAAAGCTCCAAAAACTGGAACTGTGAAGTAGCTGCCGCCCAAAACGCTCGGGAATATCGCGACGGAATAGGCGACGGTCAATTCCGCGAAGTGCCGAAGTCAGCAACGACGCCTCTCCGCTAGAAATTACTTCTCCGGTCATCGAAGCGTGTCGCTTTTCATCCTCTAAAATTTCACTGGAAATCTGTTTTAGTTGCGCACTCTCGCCGGTCTTGAGGAAAGTCCGATAGATCCAGGCCGCACGCCATTCTGTCACGTCGTGCACTGCGCAAACTTCGCCGACCGTTTTCGACGCACCTAAATCGACGTATTGGCGATAAAGCCGCTCTTGCATGGAGTAGTTTAAATCGACGACAATTTCTGTGCTCGAGCTCTTTAAAAACTCTAACAGCATTCGGGCGTGCCGAACCTCATCGCGAAGCTGTTCATCCAGTTGTGGCCCCCAGCGCAACGGATCAAGCGCGCGCACGCGAGCTAGATCACGAATGGCCCACAACTCCGAAAGATAAGCGCTATTGGCAAAGGCGATTTCACATGCATTCGTTTTCACCCTATTAGGATGCCCGATCGACCGAAATGTCGCAATCCCATACCAACACCTAGAGTAAACCGAGCGAGGCGCACCAAATTTGACTATCTAAATTGAGACACGCTAGCCTTAGATCTATGAGCGAGCGCCCCATCGATAATTTACGATTACGCCGAGAAAGCCTGCCACTTTTCAAAGTGCTTCCGCGCCCGGCTTTGGACATCGCTCGCCTGCAAAATGAAATCAGACTTTTAGGCTATGATGACTATTCAAAATACACCGACCTCGATTTCGGTGGTGAGTATGTCCACCTCTGCAACCAGTACAACGAAACTCACACTAAATTTTTGGATAGTGAGGAAGCGAAAAGATCCGTCGGTCACTACAATGGTCGACTTTACCGACAACTTGCGCTGACGTCCTTTGACGCGGAAAAGTTCCCCGGCGTTACGTTAGTGGACCCTATTTTGGATCGCCGGATTGCCATTCGTCGTGCAACCGACGTGAATGCCCCTGACTACCTTCCGCAACTGGATGAACGAAATTATTGCGTGCCGAATCAACATGCCAAAGGCGCGCTTCTCGAAATTCTTAAATCCTTCAAAGCTCGATTTACCAGGTCGCGGTTGGCCGTCTTGATGCCGGGGTTTGAAGGCAAGCCACACATTGATTACAACACTGATTACTCTATTCGAATTCACATTCCGATTTTCACTAACGAGCAATCACATTTCTGCTACGTAAAAAAAGACGGATCGGTAGAAGCGCTGCACATGCCTGCTGATGGACGAATGTGGTTCGTGAACAATGGGTACACCCACTACGTTACCAACCTCGGCACGACACCCCGATTGCACATCGTCGTCAATCTCGAGACGCAAGAAGATCTCTACGAAACTTAAGCATTCGTGAATAGAGGGTTCGACTTGCACCAATGCCTAAATTCGCTGAATCCCATTCCAACGTTGATGATCAGATGAATTCTCTTTGTGGATTTTGATAGGTTCATAAACCCATGTCTCACAGAGGTGTCGACCGCGTAGCACTTTCCGGCCTCCATTTGAACTCGTTCGACCACCCGCGAACTGTCGTAGAAGCAGAAAAAGTTTTTTTCATCGGTCACCAGTGGCCA
>JAXMMN010000482.1:0-3490 GCA_034366485.1 Bdellovibrionales bacterium | reverse complement strand
AACTAGAACGACAACGAAGGACAAAATGACGGCCGAGTAAATGACGTAGAGGTTATCGGTGAGGCCGACAGCCGTAAT
Organism: Bdellovibrionales bacterium; assembly: GCA_034366485.1. GTDB lineage: Bacteria > Bdellovibrionota > Bdellovibrionia > Bdellovibrionales > JAMPXM01. The sequence goes on along the minus strand of JAXMMN010000482.1, from coordinate 3,412 downwards.
CACCGAATCGATCGAAAACACCAAATCGAGCAAAACGATTTGAGAAATAACCCCTGCGAAAGTGGCTGTCGCCTTTCCGGAGGCAGAAAACTCATCGGTTTTCTCAACGACGTGATGGATTTCTTTGATCGCCTTAAACAATAAGAAACCGCCGCCACCAAGCAGGATCAGACTCTTCCAGCTTAAGCCAAACATAATAGGTTCATTTAGCTTCACGATATACGCCGCTCCTAGGAGCAAAAGGAGGCGGAGCCCAAGTGCCAATCCAAGTCCTAGCATCCGTGCTTTGTTGCGCACAGCAGCTGGGAGGCGATCGGTGAGAATAGAAATGAGCAGAATATTATCGATCCCTAAGACAACTTCGAGACCGACCAAAAGCGCGAACGTGGCGAGAAGATTTAAATCCATGACCTAAGGCTAGCCATGTCAACGGCTTCGGACAAGTCAAAACTCATGTATTGCATCCCAGCTCGGACGCGAGGTTAAGAAAAAAACTTAAGTTTTCAGACGGTGATAATTTTCTTGAACTAGAGTCTATGGCAAATCGATCTCTCCCCATAGACTCAGAAGATTGGCCCTACCTTCAATCTCGGTGGAAAATTGTGATTGAGGACTATCATTGCTCAGTCGCAAGTTCCGAAAGCGCTACTCCGTTTTCGGGTCAAGCCTACGCGGTTTATGGAGATGTGCCCCAAATGGGTCGGGTCTTATTATTTGTAGTCTCAAGGCAGCAGTCCACGCTCTATGCTGACGAACTGATTGAGACCTGCTTAAACGAATTAGCCCCGAGCCTCGCCGTGGAACTCAAGCGGGATATTGATGTGTTACTTAAGCTATTGAGTTTTTCAAGTTGCGCGGTAGTAACAAGATCTAACTATCGAAAAAAGGCATCATCGTGACGACTGCTAAAAATCAAGAAAACCTGGCGGCTCAATTTGGAGAAAATCTCTTTCGTGTGACGCGGCTTCAGTTAGCGCTCTCGACAGAAGACGTAGCGAAAGCCGCAGAAGTCGAGCATGGAACAGTGTTGAAGCTCGAGTCAGCCCCGCACCTTGTCTCGCTGAGTGAGCTCTATGCCGTGGCTAATTGTTTGAATCTGGATCCTGGCTTGGTGCTTGAGTTTCTGCATTATGCAGGTTTTCACGGTGGTACGGAATGAACGACTTTAAAAGAACCGTTTTCCTCCTGCTGGCTTCCTCCGAACGCCTTAGTCCACTGGAGGCCTCGATCTTAGAAAAGGTAAAGGTCCTTTCGACAATTGCAATTGAGGTTAACCCAGAGAGCGCGGAGATAATTGATCGAGTCATTGAAGGAGGAGTTTTAATTGTTCCTCCAGGCAAATGGCCGGCGGGAACACTCGCATATTTGACGCGTTTTACAGATCTACCATTCATCGCTTTGGTAGAAGATGGAAGTTCCTTAGGATTGGTAAAATTCTGGTATTCATTGGGGGCTGATCTCGTGCTTGATACGAGTGTTTCGAGCGCAGTCTTAGTGGCCGCTGTTGAGAAAAGAAGAGAACTTGATCGACGTTCAACGCTCTCTCAGCTGACAAAAAAGGAAATCGTATTATTTGAAATTCTTCGACGTGCCGGAGCGAGCGGCGTTACCCGCAGTCAATTGGCTGAACGGATCTGGCCCGATGTTCACGTGCACGACAAAACGATCGACGTGCATGTCTTCAATCTGCGACGTAAGTTGAACGGGTCTAACTATCGCATCGAAGTACAAAACTCGACGCTGAGACTGATCGACAAATCGGGCTTAGAAACAGCGGAAGACTTAGGTCGGTAAAGAAATCTTAACTCAAGGCCGATCGCGCTCGAGTCCGATATTGCGCACATGCAGTCATTCTACTTTGACCTTCACGATCTATCAGGTTTATCGAAAGAACATCTTCAAACGATCGAATCAGTTTATGAAATGTGGCAAGAGATTTACGGGCCGATCCTTGCCGTTGCGAATGAAGAGCTTCACCCCGATGCATTTTTTCGAGCGCGATATTTAGTATGCATAATGGATATGGGCCAACCATTAGCCTTTTGTCTGATGAACACGATTGATCTAAAAGTCGGACAAAACGCCGGTCGGTCATATTTCCGACCGGTTCCCACCCAACGGCTGACCGAACTTATTCTGGCGAATGAAAAAATCCTAACGGTAGAGTGGGTGACAGTTCGTCCGGATAGTCGCGTTCAATTCAAAAAGGTACAGCTTGCAGACCTGGTCATGGGTGCAGCATTTCGGTTTTTGCACCAGACAGATCACACGCTGGCGATGGGCTACTCTCGCACAGATGTCGGTGCCGATCGAATTGCCGCCTCATTTGGAGTTCGGCCGTTTGACGAGATTCAGCTACACGGAATTCACTGCCGGTTAATGATTGGTCGACGCGAATGGGTTGGCAGGCACCGTTTTTCAGTCGTGGAAACGGCAATCGAAACAATGTGGCGATCCGCGCGCAACTACACGGCGATCCAGTTCAAAACAGATTTAGAAAATCAAAAAGTGGAGAGTGCTTTTGAAAACGCAAGAAGAGCTTCTTAATGCTGTTATTGGAATGGTCGCTGCTGTCGAACGTTTGGATTTTTCAGACTCGACAGTGTACAGTTTGTGGCTCTCTCAGGCCTACTACTTCGTACGGCATTCGACGCCGCTATTGGCTCTCAGTTGCGGTCGTGCTCTTGATAACCGAAGCTACCATCTGCGATGCATCGGTCACCTAAGTGAAGAGAAGGGGCATGATAGGTTATTGCTTAACGACTTAAAATCGCTCGGAGTCTCGATCGAAGATTTCCCAGAATTCGCATCAACTGCGGCGTTTTATCAATCGCAATATTTTTGGATCGAGCACGTCAATCCAGTTTCCTTTTTGGGATATATCTATGTTTTGGAAGCTTTGGCCGTGCTTCAAGGTAAGTCAAAAGCGCATCAAGCCAATTCTTTTCGTTCAGATTCATTTTTGAAAGTCCACGCAGACGAGGATGCCGGACACCTTCAACAAGCCGCAAAGCTGATCTCGACGTTTTCCGAAACCGATCAGATGCAGATCGTAAAAAATGCGCAACAAGCAAGTTCTCTCTATCAGCTTATTGTGAGGGACATTCTTGAATTTGCAGCTAAACAGAAGACTGAACGTGATTCTTTAGCTGCGTGATGGCCACAAAAGCTTTCGGCTGCTTATTTTGATCGAAGGCAATGCCGGTCGCTTTGACTCGAATTTCAATTTTTACTTTTCCAGCAGATGTCTCTTCGACAACATGCCAATCCGTAACATCAGGGACAAAGGACTGTCCTGCGGCCATCTTTTCAATTGCGCGAACGATTTTCTGCTTTTGCTCCTCTTCTCTTTTGAAGAGGATCGCCCAGTCCGTTTCGGCCAGCTGCTGAAATGTGTACGACGATGCGCTCA
>JAXMMN010000481.1:0-7725 GCA_034366485.1 Bdellovibrionales bacterium | reverse complement strand
ACCCCAACCATATTCAAAGACGGGGAAAGCAGTCAAGCCTAGCGCCAGGGAATTAGGCACTCTGTGTGCCCATTCCAGCCTGTTAGGGAATATTCGACTATCGAGTGACGGATCCGTAGGACTCGATTTGCCCCTCGGTGACGCCTTTTTGCTTTAGGAGCTCTTCGACATTGACGTATATGGACGTCCCTTTTTTGCAGTCAAACTTAATCCACTGTTCCATCTTGTGAGTGGGAAGTTCTGTCATTGTAAAGTCGGCATTGTCGCTTACCGACGCACAGTCTGTCTGGATTTCTTTTTGCGTGTCTCCAACCACGTACTGGCAAAAGCCCTCTCCAAGGTAAACGGAACGATTTAGTTTTTCGCCAGCGGACAGTTTAAGAATTGGATTTTCGTCAGAATCCGGTTGCACGTGGTGAACAATTTCAAGATCTTTGGTCGCGGTGTAGACTGTATTTCCGATGACAGAATAGATTTCGTAATCGGTTTTCGATTTTGCTGCCCATGGATGATAAAGGCCGTTACTCACGGCACACGCAGCGTCGTTGGTTGGATTTCGAAGAGAAGTTGATCCCCTAATGACAGTGGATCCCTTGTCAGTTTTGCCGATGGCGACGACGGGGCCTGGGTACTCGCCACTCCAGAAGTCGTAAACTACCATTTCGTGAACGATCCCGTCTCTTGTCATATCAAGTCGATAAGAAACTGCTTCAGCGTGGATCGAAGTCGCTGAAACGGCCGTGACGGCGAGAACTGAGGTAACAGAATGGATCGCGAGTTTCAGGCTCATGAATAGCTCCAGTATTTGAAATTTGAGAGACAGCCCTGGCGAAGTTCGCCGTGGTGTCGCATTTTGATGGAGCAGGGATATCAACAAATGTGCCGAAGTGCCGACTTGCCGAGGCGATTCAAAGGGCATTTGAAGTGGAAGACGCGTTTGAAACGTGGAGGCTTTCTAAATTACCTCCACTAACTCTTCAATTTAAACTGCACCAGACACTATTTCGCTATGTAGGTGACTTCGATGCGCGAGCCTGCAGGCGGGGGGGAGCTGAAAATAACCAGCTTTCCTTCCACTTTCCAAGTAAGCGATTGCACCGGCCATAGTGAGACTTTGACGGACCCGGGCACTGGTTCAAATTTTAGTTCGAAGCTGGAGACCAGCTTTCTAACGTCGTTTGAAATAGAGGATAGGTTTTTTCCGTAATCACCGTCACAAATCGAATAGGTGCGTCCACCAGTCATTGTGGCGAGAGCATTGACCTGAACGCCATAGTAGCCGACGCCGGAATCTTTCCGCTGCTCATCAAGGCATTTCTTGTCGTTCGGTTTAATGATGATCCCGTGAGCCATGAATCGCTTTGTATCTGCGAAAGCGGCAGCGAAAGCATCAACAACCGCGCGCGGGCGAGTGAGTGACGGATTGGTTCCTTCGCTCATTTCATCTTCGTCTGAAAGAACAACAACCGCTAGATCGACGCCATCTCGGAAGAAGCCAGCATTTGCCTTAAAGCGCTCGTCGATGGCCATGATCGTCGCTTTCAGCGGTTGTTCAACGCTGGATGGACAGTATGGAAATCTTGTGCGATCGCCGCAGTCGATGGTTTCGTCGCGCTTGATTGTATCTAAGAAATGTTTCTGTGCATTTGGCGTGGTCGGTGTGATCACGTTGAATGTTGTTCCTGTGTAATTCACCAGCCGGCCATCGGTAGCCCAGCCTGATCCGCGTGGTCCTGAAACGTCCGTTGTTGTGATGCCGATTTGATAATCGAGATCTTTGATTCCAGAAATGAAGTTTGCAAACTTAGCGCCCATTTTGCGTTGCTTGCTTTCCATGGACTCCGAGTTGTCGTCGATGATTAAAATGTCGACCTTGTTGGCTGTGTCGCTCTGGCTAAAGTACTCGGTGACCGTAGGTACCGGTGTTGGCGTAGGTGTTGGCGTAGGTGTTGGCGTAGGTGTTGGCGTAGGTGTTGGCGTAGGTGTAGGTGTTGGTGTTGGCGTAGGTGTAGGTGTAGGTGTAGGTGTAGGTGTTGGCAAAGGTGTAGGCGCCGGCGTTGGCGTAGGCGTAGGTGTTGGCGTCGTACCGGTGACGGTTTCGCTTTGTAGCTCGGGAGCCGCTTCGAAGTTCGGCTGCGTGCACGCAGAGACGGTCAAAAACAAAATACCAATAAGAGTCGCTTTTACTAGGTACGCCATAGACATAGTGTCGGCGTAGTATGCCTAAGAGGCGAGCATCGCGAGGTCTAGGGGCATATTTTCAAGACGGCCCAAGACCCGCTATGGCAGCGGGTTTCCGCCGATATATTGTGTTTCATAATCAATGGCAGGACCTTCATCGAGAGCAGGCTATTCTTATGCTGCTTAGACGAATCGAAAACGATCCTTCACTGCAAAATCACCCTTGTCGGCAATCACGGTGGTCGCGTCCAAATACGGGTCGTGTTCAAAGAACAAGTAGGCATTTTCGCTCGCTGCTTTTGTCAGTAGCGCCGATTTTTCTTCGATCAAATCCAGTGGGCGCAAGTCGTAACCCATCACCCATGGCAAGCGAATGTGGGAAGAGGTCGGAATGACATCCCCACAGTAATACAAAGTGGTCGTTCCGTCAGAAATCCGCACGTACTGTTGTCCCGTCGTGTGCCCATCAGAAGTTCCAACTGAGATCCCAGGCAAAATGTTTTCAGTGTTTCCATCCAGTAGTTCTAAGACTCCAACCTCGACGAGCGGTTCGAAATTCACGCCGAAATAGCTCGCCTTCTCGCGACGATTGGGCTTTCTCGCGGTTTCAAGATTGGCTCGTTGGACGAAGTACTTTGCTTTTGAAAATGTCGGGACAAGTTTACCATTCGCTTCACAGGTCGCAGAGCCCGCATGATCAAAGTGCAGGTGCGTAAGAATCACGTGCGTGATGTCGGCCTTCGAGAGCCCATGTTTTTTCAACGATCCCGAGAGCGACGTCGCTCCTTGGTCGACAGCGTACATTTCGGCAAACTTTGCGCCGGCCTTATCGCCATATTTCGCGACAAAATCTCCGCCGATACCGCAATCGATGAGAATACGATGTTGATCAGACACGAGAAGCAAAGCCCGCGCTTCCATCGCAATTCGATTGCTGCTGTCTGACGGGTTTGATTTTTCCCATAGCACTTTTGGAACAGTACCAAACATCGCTCCACCATCGAGACCGAACAGACCGGTTGGAACGGCGTGAACGCTGTAGGGGCCGATCTTAAGTTTAAGATCCTTGATGGTCGCTTGGTGAGGATTTGGAAGATCGCGAAAGGATGTCATCATGGCTGCTCCGATGAGTGGTTAAGCTTTTAGTTTGTTTCGCTATCAGAGGTCTCTTCGCCTCTGAAGGCATGCGGATTTATCCCCATGACCCAGTCTCGATAGTGCTCATAAATAAGTTCGATTGGCGCGGGTGGGTGAACTGGACCGATATGAATTGTTAACGGTCCTGGCACGGCGAAGATTCGACCCTTCGGCCAAAGTTCGCCATTGCCCTCGAGGTAGAGAAAAAGAAGTGGTGTCGTAGTTTTTTCGCTGAAAAGACTGACGCCGCGTTTGAACTGTCCGATGAAGCCATCTTTGGAGCGCGTCCCTTCTGGAAATATGATTAGCCAAATAGCTTCTAGATTTGAAAGTAGATTAAGGCAGAGCTCGACGGCTTCGCCTTTTTTGTCTTTTCGATCGATGGGAATAGCACCGAGGCAGTGTTTGGAGAAAAAAGTGAAGAGCGGGTTCGAAAAGAAATAGTCTTTAGCAGCCGCAATATAGAGATCCATCCAGTAACGAAAGGGCACGGCCGCAGCAATGGAAACCGCATCCAAATGACTGGCGTGGTTGCTGATGACAAGTAGCTTGGGATAGTTTTTTCGAACTTCGTGAAAATCGCCGACCACTTTAAGGCGAATATAAAATCTGAAAAACCAATACTTTAAAATGATCGACCAAAGTGTTCGGAAGACGAGACTTACAAGATCGAAGTGCCGCGTAAATAGCGGAAGATGCTTGAGGTAACCTGGAAGCCTGGTCCACTGTTCGTTTTCATAGTCCCAGTCACGCATCAGGGCACCACGGGTAAATGCTTTTGCGCTTCAAGGTACCACATCAAGTAGTAAAAAATTGGCGCAACAAAAATTAGTCGATCGATGACCGAAAGAAAATCGCCACGGCCTATAATGAAAACGCCGACGTCTTTGATCCCGAGATCACGTCGTATGACGGATAAAACCAGATCACCAAGACTTCCGCCAAAAACAGCGGCGACTCCAGAGGCTATCCAAAATTGTTCAGATCTTTCGGGCAACAAGTGGCGAAAGCTGAAGGCGAGCAAAATCGTGAGCGGTGCGGCAATGAAAAAGGCTTCCCAGTTTCGCCGAGGCGTGATGCGAGAAAACATTTTGTGATTGCCGAAAAAACGCGAAATCGCTAGCGAAAGATTGTCGAAAACCTCCGTAAGGATCGTGATGTAAATTGCGAGGTAGGGGCCGTGATCTAGTTTCAGAATCCAACCCATATGCAGGAACGACCAGCCAAGAAACATGAATGCCATCAGAGTCAGCGCCATGTACTGGATCATCTGTTTATGAGAATTTCGAATAATCGGAATGAGGCAAATGGCGCCAAAGAAAATCATTGGCATCAAATTATAGAGTTCACGATTTCCAGTGTGAATCAGGTAAGCCAGGCCTGCGACTCCAAGGTACGACATCCACACGAAGTAGGATCGATGATACATACCGGTCAGCTGGAAGAAGATTTTGAACGCCATGATCGATACAATCCCAAGTCCAACCAAGGCCCACGGGCCAGAAGCACCAAGCAAAACAAAAAGTACAGGTGTGGCAATCGACCAACTGATAAGACTCGCCCAGCCGGCCTGAGTGTGAGTGTTGCGATTGCGTAAAAAGAAAAATACGACCGTCAATGTCAGGAGAACGGTCATGACAATTGCGAACGTTTGTACGTAAGCCGGTTCGTTCCAAATCTTCCACATAGGCTAAAGTCTCTCGATTCCGTAATCTTTCATTTTCTTATACATGCTTGATCGTGAAATTCCTATTTTCTCGGCAGCAATATCGAGGTCATTCCACCTGGAAACAGCCTCCCGGATCACTTGTGCTTCAAACCTGGCCGTGAGCTCAACTAGGCCGAGGCTGAGATCGAGATTGGAGCGGGGATTCGATGGATCAATGGAGCCTTGCGGTAAAGCGAGCAGTACATCCTCTGCGCGAACAATTGGCAGTGGTGAAACAAGGCACACTTGCTCGCAAAGCCGTTTGAGTTCCCGAACATTTCCGTTCCACCGATGCTTGTTTAGGACCTCCACTGCGTCGTCAGCGAGCGTCTTGTTTCTGCGAGGACGTTCGAGGCTTAGGAAATACGTGGCGAGATCTTTGATATCATCGACTCGGTTTCTTAGCGCGGGAAGTTTTAATCGCTTGCCGCTGACACGCCACATGAGGTCCTCGCGGAACTCACCGTTTTGAACCATGTCTTGAAGATCGCGATTCGTTGCCGCGACGACGCGAACAGAAACTTTGGTTGCTTCTCGGGCGCCGACTTTGCGAACTTCACCTGACTCTAGAAAACGAAGTAGCTTTGCTTGATTCGCAGCCGGCAAGGCTTCGATTTCGTCTAGGAAAAGGTCGCCGCCGTTGGCGGCTTCTGCCAATCCGATTTTGTTTTGGTCGGCTCCTGTGAACGCGCCTTTCAAGTGACCAAACATTTCACTTTCAAATACTGATTCGGGAATTGCGCCGAGGTTCACTTGCACAAAAGGGCGGGACCCTTGATTGGTTTCTTGCCGATGTATCAACCAAGCTGCGACTTCTTTTCCCGTTCCCGATTCGCCCTCAATCAGAATCGGACCTCGTTCTCCCTTAAGTGCCGCAATTGAGCGCAAGACCTCAAGTGAAGCTGCTGACTTTCCGACCCAGCGAGGTTCATCGGGACGAGATCTTGCGGCTTCCCGTAAAAGCGCCAAGGCCTCAATTTTTTCCAAAGTTTGAAGAAACTCTTCTGAGCCGATGGGTTTTGCAAGAAAACGGGTGGCTCCAGACTCGAGTCCCTGCTCCATCAGCTTTCTGTCAAGATCGCCAGACATCGCGACAAACTCGAGATGGGGATTGAGCGATTTCAAATGCCGAAGGACGCCAAGTCCTTCCGACTTGCTAAGATCTCCGGTCAAATGCATATCGACGAATGCCGCCGTGATGCCATCAAGACTTTCCAACGCCAGTGCGGCCTCGGGCGTGCTGCAGGAGGAAATTGACCAATTAGAGGGCAGAGCCAAGCGAAGCGACGCGGGGACGAGATCGTCGTCATCGACGATAAGGACGCGGCGAGTAAGGTCATTCGTTGGTCGGGTCTTTGGGGATTCAGAATTGGCCATAATGATATTTTGTCTCTCGAGGTAGTACTCAGCCAAGGTTCACTATGTCATTATGGCTTCATGCGAAAAAAGTCGAAGCCGCGAATTGTGTTGTTAGAGGCCATTCACCCCGGTGCTAAATCCACGTTAGAAAGTGCTGGCTATGATGTCGAGCTCTTGCCGGATTCACCTTCTGGAGCGGCCTTGGATGCCGCGCTCGCTTCTGCGAACATCGTTGGAATTCGATCGAAAACCCAGCTCACGGCGGAGGTTTTAAAGCGCCACCCGCAAATTGAGCTCATCGGTTGCTTTTGCATTGGAACTGACCAAGTCGACACGAAGCGGGCCGGCTCAATGGGGATTCCTGTTTTCAATGCTCCTCATTCGAACACAAGAAGTGTCGCTGAACTTGTGATTGCCGAGATCGTCGCGCTTTCCAGACAGCTAGGCGACCGCAACTCGAACGCACACAAAGGGATCTGGACGAAATCAGCCGATGGCGCACACGAAGTGCGTGGCAAGACTTTGGGAATCGTCGGCTACGGACATATCGGAAGTCAGGTCAGTGTTTTGGCGGAAGCATTTGGGATGAAAGTTTTGTTTTTTGATGTCGTCAAAAAACTTCCGTTGGGAAACTCTCAACGAGCCAACAAACTTCAGGACCTTCTAAAGGCATCAGACTTTGTCAGTCTCCACGTACCCGACACCAATCAAACCAAGGGAATGATCGGGGAAAAGGAAATCGGCGCCATGAAGGAAGGTGCCGCACTGATCAACGCAAGCCGGGGCACGGTTGTCGATATTGATGTTTTGGCGAAGGCGATTAAGTCCCGTGCGCTTTCAGGTGCTGCCATTGACGTGTTTCCTGATGAGCCAGCCAACAATAAGCAAAAATTTGTGAGTCCTCTGCAAGGTCTACCGAACGTGATTCTTACGCCTCACATCGGAGGCAGCACGCTCGAGGCGCAAGAATCAATTGGCCTCGAGGTCGCCCAGAGTTTCATTTCGTTTTTGACAAAAGGCACCACGACCGGTGCGGTGAACTTTCCAACCATCGACTTGGCGATGGTTCATGAAGGCGCGCACCGAATTATCAATGTTCACAAAAACGTTCCCGGTGTTCTTGGAGAAATTAACTCGATCATTTCCGAACACGGAGCCAATATTCTTGCTCAAGGGCTCGCCACAGACAGTGCTGTAGGTTACTTGATCACGGATGTATCCGGTGCGAAGGGCGAGCAGCTCGTCGCCGACATTTCAACATTGAAGACGAGCCTAAGGACTAGGCTTTTGGTCTAGCGGATTGTTGAGACGCAGTTTCTCGGGCGACGGTTTGAATGGCA
>JAXMMN010000480.1:0-2363 GCA_034366485.1 Bdellovibrionales bacterium | reverse complement strand
CCTGTTGATCAAATGCAGATCGTCGTCCTTCAAGGAATTACTGGAATGATGAGAAACCCAAATGGTCCGCCATGGCGGTTTCATGCCATTTTAAAGTGGGGCGACACAATTTTTGATTACGACTCTTCCCGCCATCCAATTTCGGTCGCTCAGTTTAAGAGCCAATGGAACCCATTTATGGAGCAGCCATTCATTAAAGCGGTGGTCATTCCAGCCTCCGTTTACCGAACGGCAGCTCTTTCAATGACCGGAAATGCAAGCAATGGCGCTCTCATTGACTCGATTGTTCAATCCCTCCCTTTTACGCCCTCCATCAACCTATTCATGCTGAGCTCGCAATAAACTTCCCAATGAAATCCTGACTGTTAGCTTTTCGTTTGATGTGCCGTGACAACCCCGCGAAGCCCTTGCGGCGGCTTCAGCCCCCGACTAGTCCTCCATCTGTTTAGGGCTAAAGACAATTTCGGGGAGTCTTCATGTCAGTTTTTAAGTCGGTTTCTGCTTCATTTTTTGCCGTATCGTTTTCCTTTTTCTCTGCGTCGGTCGTGATGGCATCGGTCACGCCCGAGAAAGTCGCTTCCGAGACGACCGCACCAGCAGCGGCAACGTCCGTCGGTTCGCAACAAAATGCCTTGGGCCTAAAAAAGTTTGAAGAGAGCAACACCCTCACCGATCCAAAACTTCGCGCGGACGCCGGCTCACTTTCTCAACTTAGCATGCGGGCAAGTCTCTCTTACTTCGGTCCAACGCTGGGCGATTTATCTGCACCAGAACAACCAAATCCAGATGGGTCGGTCGGAAACTATTCGCAAGCAATGAAGGGTTCGGTTTCACTTCGTTACCGCCTATCGCCAGATCGCACGATCAGTGCTGGAACTGGAATTTCTCTTATTAAACCATTTCACGGATGGGATCGCACCGATGTGAACAACCCGTTCGTGAGCTACGATTTTTCGAATCGATTTGGAAAATTGCAGATGCGCAATTCACCTGGACTCACTGTTTCCACTGTTCCTAACTACACTGACATCGGGCAATTTGGTGGAGTTTCTTGGGACAATTCTCTTGTCTACGGCATTGCCGATACCAAACTTGCGATCTCGTTTGATACGGCAATTAACTACTGGATTTTCACACGCGCGCACCGTCCTGGGTCTACAAAAAGTGGTGGTGACGGACGCGCTTCACAGTACTCGATTTCTTGGTACCCAGGACTCAAGTACAACTTCACCGACAAATTGAACCTCAACGGTTCGGCAGGTTTCTCGCTTTACAACCCGCGCGAAGTCTTCAATGACACGACTCTCTGGAACAGAACAGTGACGCTGCGACTGGGACTCGGCTACGCCGTGACTCGCGACATTTATTTCGCTCCCTACCTTCAAGGTTTCGTTACTCGGCCGTCACTTGATCTGACGACCTTGAACGTCTCTGGCGTATTTTCGGTACTTTAGAAAATTAAGGCTGGTAACAGTCGGCACCAAATTGTGCGAGCTGGCCTGTCGAGATTTGAGCCGTGCACAAGACGCGATCGTCTTTTGCACGGATCGCCTTTAGCTCGACAACTTGGCCGGGGCCAGCAGCGCCCCTCGAAGCCTCCAATTGAATCCAAATTTCTTCTTCAGCTTTAAGCCATTCCGATTTCACTCGAACTCCGGCTTGAACGTTGTCGACCGCCGTCCCCCGGCGAAGATTTTGGCCTGCTCCACTTAAGATGTAAGGCAAATCTCCAAAATGCCCCATAGAAGCAATGTGATCGTGTCCGAGTACCACGGCGGTGATCTTTTGACGATGCTTCGAAAGAAGTGGCCTAATTGCGACCTGAAATTCGCGCCGCTCGGGCCAAGTGTGATCTTTCGTCAGCGTGTAGGTTGGGTGGTGATACACGACAAACACAAATGGTTCGACCGCAGAAGTAAGTTCCGAGTTTAAAAACTCCATCTGCATGTCGATGTTTTTCTTATTGTCTGAATTGAGAACAATGAATTTCAAAAAGCCATCGACTGTTTTCGAATAGACCTCAGCGGGCATCGAGAAGAACTGAATTTCCTTTTGATAGCCGTCATTGTGATTTCCGATCGCTACAATTGGAAACTCGAAGCCCGCCTTGAACCATGGCTCCCAAGCGGCCTCGTAAGTCCCCTTATAGAGATTATCGCCTGGCATGACGAGGCTCTTGACGCCCACTCGTTCCATCGACTCTTTCAATTTTTTAGTTGAAGCATTCCAGCGCCCTGCATCACCCAGCAAACTAAGTCTCGTCAAGGAAAGCGACGGTGCCGCTTGCACCTCGCCGTCGGAGACCTTTTCGTCGGCATGCCTTCCTTCTGCGATCGCTACCTGGCTGGAGGTAGAACACGCAA
>JAXMMN010000479.1:0-2141 GCA_034366485.1 Bdellovibrionales bacterium | reverse complement strand
GGGTCCCTCTTCTCTGTCTCTCGTTTTGTATATGGCTAATGCAGATTTCAATTCAGCGATTCGACGCGCGCTTTGTTGGGAAGATTTCGATAGTAGCCCTGGTAATCAAGTCCATAGCCAATCACGAAGTCGTTTGGAATTTTGAAACCCACATAGTCAGGTTTGAATTCCACTTTTAGCGCCTCCGGCTTAAAGAGCAGCGAGCAAGTGAGAATCTTTTTTGGCTTTCGTGCCGCGAGAGTCTTCGTCAAAAACTCCATCGTGAGGCCCGTGTCGACGATGTCTTCGACCAGCAGAACAGTTTTGCCTTCAATCGATGTCGTCAGGTCCAACGTCAGCTTCACTTCACCACTGGATTGCATGGCGTTTCCATAGCTAGCAACTCCGAGGAATTCTGAAGTGATATCGGCTTCGATGTTGCGGATGAGATCCGAGTAAAAAACAAACGAACCTTTCAAAACGCAAACCGCCACGACAGGCTCTTTTTGGCAAAGAGTCGTGATTTCTGCACCAAGCTCTTTCACTCGTTTTGCGAGATCTGCTTCGGTAATCATTTTTGAAAATTTAAGCGGAGCCATGGGTGAAGTCCTTTCGATGAACGTCACCCGATTTACTAATCGTTTTCCCAGCGGGGCAAGATGAAAACGACAATTTCAGTACCCTGGGTCGAGGTCGACGGTCCCATGGGGACGATTGCGCCGGTGCCTTTTAAGAGGGAAGCGGTCGCTGTTGCTGGAGCACGAATTTCACCAAGGGCCGATTTGAACTGTGCAGTGAAACCGCCGGTGAGCGATTTCGGCTTAACTGAGATCGGTTCAAAAAAAACAGACTGATCGGCTTTAGTGATCACGACGGGTTCTGCATCATCCGTTAGGCGTCGGCGCGTCACATCTACGATTCGAAACGATCCGGCCGATTGGCGCAGGCGTGTTTCGAGTCCAGGAATCTGGTGGAAGCCGGGTTCGGTGGCACCCATGGATTGTAGCCACTCTTTTGATACTTCTGCCCAGGCAAAAACTACCAAAAGTCCAGGATTCGGGGTGGTCGGAGTGTTTGCCTGCGGAGTTCCCGACGCCAAGGCAGCTGTTTTGGACGTTTTTCGAGGTGTGGCAGCCACGGATTCTGGAGTTGGCTGTACGCCAAGTGATGCCTCGTTTTGAGGATTGTAAATCTCTTCGGTACCGCTTTCGGCGACAAAGGATTGAGAATTCGAAATTTCAACCGACTGAATGTTTTCGGCCACCGAGTTGGAGGCTTTTGCGCTCAGCCGGGATTTGGTGCGCGCGTCAGAGGCGCTTCCGGCTAACTCGCTTGCGATCGAGGACTTTTCAGCGTTTTGAACCGAGCTTCTGTAGCCGGCAAAGCCAATTCCCCCTAGCAAAACCACTAAACCAGCGATCACTGCTGGATTTTTAAACAGCCCCTTGAGCCCTGAAGAATTCTTCAAAGTTTTAGCCATATCGACGCCACACTTGGCGCAATACTGGTCAACGGGTTGCTCGAAACCGCACTTCGGACAGTTCATCATTTGTTCGCCATTTGGCGGCGTCATTCCGTTTTCGCTCACAGCCTTCTCTTATTCGGTCATGTGTATGATCACGTTTGATCAGGTTCCTAGCACGGTCTGCGTTAAGATCGCGAAACATATCAGCTCTTTTAATCCTAGCACGCCTAAAATCGGGTCCAAAATAGTTTCGTTTTCTTGACGTCGAACTCTGGCCCACATAGCATCAAAAGTGGGAAGAAGTGGCAAAAGGTGGAGAGCCGTCTACGGTTCTTACCTTTACCAAAGTCTAGAGGTGTCCACGGATGGGCGCTTCATTTTAGAGAGGCCTTCAGGATGAAATCCGGCCGCGACAAGAACAAAGCCGTCGACCGCTTTCGCGGCCGATTCGAAGTGAAAGTCGACCCGAAAGGGCGAATGTCGCTTCCTCCGGGATTGCGCGTTTCTGATCAATTAGTCGTAACCAACCACCGCCTATCAGGGCGAAATGCGCTTCACGTGTACACGCTTGACCAGTGGGAGCGTCTTGAAAATCAAGTCGCTCAACTTTCGCCGCTGGATGCGTCGGTTCAAGCTTTTATTCGATTCTATATTTCTGGTGGCCAAGTCGTCGAACTCGACTCGCAGGGGCGCCTGC
>JAXMMN010000478.1:0-3140 GCA_034366485.1 Bdellovibrionales bacterium | reverse complement strand
GCGACCGGATTGACGGTGCTCATGGCGCTCGCGCGATTAGGAAGATCGAGAAAGGCTGTGTCAAAAACTGAAACTAACGAGGTCAGGTCGCCGAGCAATGCAAGCGGCTGCGCCGTTGGTAAAGTCGTAATTTTCTCGGTTGAGACTCCGAAGCGAACCTGAGCAAGTCGAATGCTGGCTTTTTTGGTGTGATTGAAAATCAATCGAACGGCACGAACGCGTTTCAAATCAATTCCGCTAAAATCCCCTAACGGAAGACGTGCGGTTTGCGAAAGTTCCACGTTGTCATTCGGCGGTCCGAGTAGACGAGAATAGGTAGCAAGATCCAGCGTCGAAGAAAGCACATCTTTGTCGTCAACGAGCGCAATCCCGAATGAGACATGCGACTGAAGGTCTTTCGCTGGATCGTTCAGCTGGCGCCCGACTCGAAGATCGAGTGTGTCGAAGCTCGACACGTCCCAACTTTTTCCGGTGTCTGCGAAATTCATTTGGAAATAGCGATCTTCACCGTCTTGTTCCCAAGTGATTTTTGCGACTGGTGGCTCGGCAAAGTTATCGTGAACGACTTTTATTCCAGCAGCGACATTTGTCGGGCCGTTTGGGTTTTTGCCTGTCGCTTGCGTGAAATCATCAACGCGCATCGTTTTGCCAAGTTCGAACGCGGGAATAAAGTCGCGATCGATGGCGCTCGCTTTTGTCAAAGTTGTTGGAAGTTCAAAGGCTGGGTCAAACTGCTGTGCCAATTGCGGATTCGCCTCGAGACCAACATGCGCGCGAAAGAAGCCCGACATAGACTGAAGGGCAATGGTCTGCTGTTCCTTGGATTCTGTTTTTGATTCTGAGAAAACTGGCTTGTGCGTCGGTTCGCCGGTGCAGCCCCAGGCATCGCTCGTCTGCCATTCTGTATTGAAATAGTTGTGGTTAGCGCCCCAAACCATTTGCAGAGATTTTGCCGAAGGCCGAGATTCCGCTTCGTTTTGTGTGAAGTATCGCGAACTCATTCGTTCAAACGGCATTCGTCCTTGAAGATCGGAAACATCACCGTCACAGAGTGGAAGCAATTGGTTCCAAGCGACAGCTGGTGCATCCAAAACTCGATCTGATTGGCCGTCGACGGCACCAATTTCATAAATCGCTTTGATGTCGAGATCTGGAATCTTCTTTGGCCAGATACTTCCCTGATCGCGATACAAGTTGAGCGCTGCTCGAACACCTTCGCCACCGCGCGAATGGCCCATAAGGCCAACCTGCTTCATGTCGATGGCGTCTTTAAATAGATCGCTGCTGCCAAGCTCTGTCGGAGCACCGCCTACGGTGGACCATTTGTTCCAGTGTTCAAGGTGTTTTAGAACCAAGCGACCGCGCGCGAGGACAAGGCCCCAATCGTCACTGTTTCCACCGCCACAAGTGATTCCGCGATTTGCGTTGATCGAAACGACCACGTAGCCCCAAGACGCTAGATGTTCGGCCGCGTAGTTGTAGCCCTCATGGTTGGGCGTCACAACATAGCCGGCAGGGCAAGCGCCCTCGTTTGTATATTGGCAGCTGCTATCGTTGCGGGGACCCGTGCCTGTACCGCACGTGCCATGATTGCCGTGCAGGAACATCAGGAGCGGTCGCTTTTTTCCGGATGGATCTTTCATCGGAGCGGGCCAGTAAACTCGCGCCCAGATTTCGGTCGTCACATGCGGAAGAACGTCGGCATCAACAGCTGGAGCAAATTTGTAAACAGCGGACGCTGTTTTCAATGGTCCTGGCGCATCGGTTGATATCGCAACCGGTCCGGATGTGAAGCTCGCTTCGGCTGCATAGCTGAACTGACTAGTAACGACCGCGGCAAATACGAAAACCGTGGCACGAACCACGCGTTTCATCGACTCCATAATCCCCCCTGGCGACGACGACTTTTGTAAATCCTCAGGTACGGGTTGTAGAGGTTTCTTGCCTTCCTGCCAAATGCCCTGAAACCTTTGAGTGTGACTTTGAAATTACTGCCTGACTTTGAGTGCGATCGATGGGGAATTGCCGCCATGGTAGTGGGCCTTTGCGCGCTTGTTTCGCTCTGGTCCTTGCCTGCGCAGGGCGTCAGCTCTTCGTGTGAATATCATGCGGCGAGTCGAGAAATCGGCCAGATGCCGGCCCAATATATAGATGAGGCCAGTGGCTTGGTTTCGTTGGGTGGCGGAAAATTTTTTGTCATCAATGACTCGGGCGACGTGCCGCGGTTCTTTCGCATCGACGTTAAGCAGGTACCCGCAAAAGTGGAAGAGTTTCGAATCACAGGCTGGAAGCCATTTGATTTGGAAGATCTCGCCATCGGACCGTGCCCGTCGCCGCTTGAGGGAGACTGCTTGGCGCTGGCCGACATCGGGGATAACCGCGAATCGCGAACATCGGTTTCAATTGGATTTTTCGAACTGACGTCCCTGCCAGCGGAAGTTCCGACCGACGTGAAGAGGCCGATTTCACTGAAACCTGCAAAAATCGTTCGATTGAACTACCCAGCAAAAGCCTCTTTTAATGCAGAAGCATTCGCCGTTTTAGATCGTGACGTCGGCTTGATCGTGACAAAAAGTCAGTCGCGGAAATCAAGAGAGGCACAACCGGCCAAAGTTTTTGAAGTCGACATACTGAAGAAAGAAATGCGCGAGGTTGGTCGATGGGATGTTCCCGAATGGGTGAAGGATCGAGGCCTGGCGGGACTCGTGACAGGGATGTCCGTCCATCCCTCTGAGCGCGGTCAAACGGAACGTCGCGTGCTGCTTCTAACCTATCAAAGGGCCGTGGAACTCAACATCGATATGACGAAGGTCCAGGATGCCAAGGGACCGAATTATTGGAATGTTGTTTCGCGGCGAGTTCTTGGGTTGGACTATTTGGAACAGCAGGAAGCCATCGCGTACAATAAGGACAACGGATTCTTTTATACGACCGAATTGCCGCTTAAGTTTTTGGGCTCAAAGACAGCGCCGATTCGATTTGTAGAGAAAGTGAAGTGTCCTTGATGTTTAAACCCTTGTTGGCCGTGCTGCTTATTGCAATTTCTCTGGTTGCAAGTTCGCTGGTCACAGGTGCTGTGGAGGCGAAGTCACGGAAAAATGCTTTAGCGCTCCAGCAGGGCCGAGTCCTAACGGCGATCA
>JAXMMN010000477.1:0-4883 GCA_034366485.1 Bdellovibrionales bacterium | reverse complement strand
TACAATCCGACCGCTAGCATGTAGGGAATGAATAATATTAGTTCAAAAAGGCATTCGCTCTGAAGGCCGATCTCCGCTAAAGACCCCTTCAAGCCGGAGGGGCCAAGCATGAAATCACTTAAAACTTTGTTTTCGACAATGACTCTCTCAGTATTAGGAGCGGTTGCATTCAGCGGGACTGCAAATTCCAAAGTCGAGGTGCTGTTTCACCCTCACGACCCAACCCTCGAAAAAATTGCGACTTGGATTGAAGAGGCCCAGCAGCACGTCGACATCGCCATGTACAACATGGACACAACAGATGGATCACCTGTCATCCAGACCTTGAAATCAGAAGCTGTTCGCAATCGCATCGAAAATGGCGAATTGCAGATTCGCGTGGTGTTTGAAGGCTACGGCACCGAAGC
The DNA here is from genome assembly GCA_034366485.1 of Bdellovibrionales bacterium. GTDB lineage: Bacteria > Bdellovibrionota > Bdellovibrionia > Bdellovibrionales > JAMPXM01. Next base: position 4,476 of record JAXMMN010000477.1, on the reverse strand, counting down.
AGAAAATGCGGTGAAAATGAAGGCCCTCGAAGACCTGGGAATTGACGTCAGGTATCTCGGCCGAAGCGTGAGTGTGCACCACAAGTTTGCCGCCATCGACACCGGGCTTGAAAAGGAACGTGTGATTTCGGGAAGTGCCAACTGGTCACTAAGCTCGTATCGCAACTACAACGAAAACATTTTGTTTTTTGATGAAGAACCTGAAGCTAGCGATCGTTTTCAGGCTGAGTTCAATCTGCTGTGGGATCATTCGAAGACATTTGGTCACGATCTCGAGTTGAACAACAGAGATGCGGGAACGCGCGATCAAAAAGATTTGGACATTCATTTCAATACCCCAAAGCGCTTGCGAGTTGATAAGAACCACCCACTCCTGACTGACCAAATCGTGCGAGCCATCGAAGGCGCGACATCGACAATTGATATTGCGTCCACGCGAGTTCGACTGCTTCCAATCCTCGAAGCGATTTCGGCAGCCGCCGATCGCGGTGTGAAAATTCGCATTGTTATCAGCCAAGACGATTTCCGCGATCTTTCAAAACGTGCAAGCTATTTAGAAAAAGACGGAATTGAGCTTCGCGTGAAGTTCTACAATCTAAAGCCGGGCGAATTTCTCACCCACCAAATGCACAATAAGTTTTTGGTTGTCGATGGCGAAAGCGTGATGACCGGCTCGTTCAATTGGTCGGAATCCGCTGAGAAGAACCACATCGAAAACTTGGTGGAATTCAACGGCCGCCTTGGAAAGGCGATGGCGACGGCCTTCACGACTGAATTTGAGTCCATCTGGGAGATGGGACGAGACAAACTTTCAAGCCTCAAGTCCCGTCTTGCCGGCATCAAGCGCACCGGCCAAACGCCAAAATGTGCGTTTGCGCCAACGACGATGGAACTTTCAGAGATCCGATCTCTGTTGCGTGCACACCGCACGTGTGAAATGTAAACAATCTTGTCCAAAGTCGATTACTAGGTCGACCTTCCGTTCGATCTAGTTTTAAAAGCATCGCTTTTCGAACCTAATCTGGTAGCGTAAATTGGTCTTGTGGCAATTGAAATTCTATTCTTCAGCAATGATCTAAGCCTCGCGAAAAGCATTAACGCCGCGTCAAAACACACGAACGATCAGCTGTTAGTTCACCCGTGCGGGACAATTGATAGGTTCACAGAACTCGCAAAGAAAAAAAGCTTCAAATTTATTCTCGTAGAGGAATCACTGCATTCGATCGAACTAGAAAATCTGATAGAGGCACTCAAGAAAAGAGATGCGGATTCCGGCGCCCCGATCGCCATTCTGGTCTCGTCAACCATCACTAATTCTGAAGCCCAAAAAAAACTGCGCTCTGGGTATACTGACATCATTCTGAAGCCCGTCGATCTTTCAATGCTTTTACATAAGATGGATATCTACAGTCCGTCCCAAAAAATCTTGAAAGAGAATCTACTTTTCCAAATGGACGCAGAAGGGGATGTCGAAATCATTCTTACAGGAAAGTTCACTCAAGTTTCTGAATACGGCGCGACCGTGCGAACCGATCGAAAGTTCAATTCCGGCGATATTGTTTCATTCTTTCCAAGTGCGCTTCGAGAATCCGGTGACTACCAGGGCGAATACTGTCTTGCGAGGGTTGCGGCTTCCGAGGCAGGTCCAGACTTGTCAGTCTTTGACACGACTCTCGCTTTTCTGGCACCTAACCCAAAATTCTTGGCGGCACTAAGGCTTTGGATGCGACGCCAGTTCATCTCCTCGACCGAAAAAAGGGCTCTGAAAAATGAAAAGTAAGTACGTCTTGGGCGTAAAGGAAATTGATGCGCAACACGAACGCATCTTCGAACTCGCCCAACAAGCGCAAGATCCGACTCTTGAGGCGATTGACATGCAAAAAATAGTGGTCGATCTCGTGAACTATGCCAAGTTTCATCTCGACCAAGAAGAAGCGCTCCTTCGAAGCAGCGGGCAGAGCAAGTTTCTGGAAACTCACAAACCTCTTCACGACAGATTTCGGGAACATACGATGGATCTCTATCATCAGTTTCGACTTGCAGAGACAGACGAGGAAAGACGCGCATTGCTCTTGAAGGTTGCTACATTCTGCGAAAGTTGGTTGAAAGAACATATCGACATCGAGGATCGAAAGTTCGTTCCCCTTCTAAAGAAGTGACATCTATGAATGTCGACTAGCGGTTCTTGCGAAATACCAGTACGCCCACTTCTTTGGGAACTTTTCTGTTTATACTGCCGATGTGCGTTCGCACCGTGCTTACCGAAACGAAGAGTGCGGCCGCTATTTCTCGATTTGTCCTTCCTGCCAAAAGCAGCGCGGCAACTTTTTTCTCGGCTGGTGAAAGCCGATACGGCTTCAGAAAATCGATCTTCCGCCCGACTATCTCCTCTATATTTAAAAGATAGGTCGTTAGGTTTTCACCATCGTTTACCAAGACCGCATCCACCAGATGTCCTTCAGACTGAATTCCAAATTCGCAAGAAATGCCTTCATCTACTGCGGGAGTGTCTGGATGAACTGAGCAGTTCGACATGCAGCCCTTTTTGCAGATTTCACCAACCATCTCACCACAGATCTCAATGCACTTTGAATTTTGCGAAATGACTTTCCCATCTAGCGATTTAACGCAGACTCCGTGCCCGCCATTCTTGTGATCGTTGGCTGTGCGGCTCATTAAGCAATAGTACCGTTTTTTGAGATGCTTAAATTGTCGAACCAGGCTGATCCTTCAGACTTAATGAAGCGCCTGGTGCTTTTGGGATGAAATGCCTCATTTTACGAAGGCAAATCAGCCCCCCCTGACGATTGTGGCACACACCGACCAAGGGCAACCTGAATACCAAGGGAACCGAATTCACAACTGAAGAGGGGGACGCGATGAAAAAAAGTACGCTCGTTACAGCCACTTCCGTCGCAATTTTATCAATGGCAACTGCCGCCAATTCAGGCGCAACGTCTGAGGAAAGGGTTCCGAATATAAAAGGACGTGTACACTCCACAACTGACGACTCACATTTCGTTATGCAAACAGAAAACTTTTTTGTTCGTATTAACCGCTCAAAGATCTCGAGAGAAATGCAAAGTCGCCTGCTAAAAGCGTCACTGGCGAACATGGAAACCGAAGTCGCGCCTCCGGCCGAGGCGATCGAACTAAAATGGCCGACCGTTCAGATATATCGAAAAGAGGCACTTCTCGATTCCCAAGAACGTACGAAACCAGAGCCCCAATATTTTCGAGTGATCGGAGAAAAGGTTCAGCTTCGTGGAACTGTTGGCTACTCATCCGACTCGTCGCGGTTTCTTGTACTCAGTGGATTTCAGCTTTATCAATTGAAGGCCGACGAACTTTCAACGACCCAAGTGGCCTACTTGAGTAGCAAGAATATAGGCGATTCCATAAACCTAACGTTCGATCGCGACAAGGCGTCGAAAGTAGGATCGCTTCTACTTCCACCAGCAACGATCGGTGAACCGAAAACTCCGGATCGCTTTCTCGCCGGCAAAGGAAAATTCGAAATCGCGGGTACGCTCGTGCACAGTTTTTCGGATCCGCTGGTGATTGTTCAGGTAGAGAGTACGTTCTTTCAGCTGAAAAAAAATCATCTACCAAAAGGCGAATACAGCTCGCCAGGTAAACTGGTCGACTTCAAAGCACCAATGTCAGCGATCGACTTTGTCTGGAGCTATGAGCAGCCAGCATCACCTATTCGTCAACCAGCTCACTTCCGACCGATCGAATGATTGAGCGCCTTTGCGATTGGATCAACCGACTTTTCAAAGCCGTCGCGTTGGGCGAGTGGTCGCCCTTCGCTATCGACCGCTATGATCATGTTCGTGTGAATAAAATCCCCCGAAGGAATTTGCTTGTATTGAACGCCAAGGATTGCAGCCAGTTCTCTCGTATCGGCCTCATTGGCCACAAACAAATCCCACTGCGGTCCTAGTTTCATTTTTTTTGCAAACGCCGCAAGAGCCTCGGGTTGATCGTGTTTGGGATCAAACGAAAAGAGTGAAAACCTCACCTGTGCTTTGGCTTTTTTGTTCAATTGAGCTTCGATTCGCTTTATGTCGCTGACTATCATTGGACACGCGGAGGGACATTTGGTGAAGACCATCGTCATGACACGTGGTGCGCCTTTCAAGTCGTTAAAACGCTTCTCAATATTTGACTGACTGATCCACTTTCCCTCGGACACATAAATGGAGTCCTGTTTATCAGCTGCGCTGACCGGCGCACTGTTGGCTAAAGGTGTCTCCGCACGCACTGGGTGCACGAACAAAAACAGAACGACACCAGTTAAGAGTCTAATTGCAATTTCAAGATTCAGTGGTTTCATTTCATTTCCAATCAGAGCCTTCAATAAGACTCGGCTTGATCAATCATAGGCGCAGCGAAATCCAAGAGAACGCGCAGCTGACCTCGCCTTGAGGCTGCTGCGAAAGGCAAATCGCATAAACGTCGCATATTCTTCCG
>JAXMMN010000476.1:0-7980 GCA_034366485.1 Bdellovibrionales bacterium | reverse complement strand
ATACATAAACGCCGTGAGGTAGCCGTGCCATGTACGATCGTGGTCCTTGTAAAGGCCAAGAGCTAAAAGTGTGAGACCGATAAAAATCGCGACCGAATAAATCGTTCGAAGGCCTTTGCCCGCTACGAAGTGGCCCGGATTGATAGAGGCTGTGTGAGTCGACGCCGCTGCCATTGTCCTCTCCTATTTCTTTCCCAGTTTCTGAAGGCTGCGAACGTAGTTCACAATCGCCCAGCGATCATTTTCGTTTACTAGCTGATAAGCATACGAACTCATCACACCCTGACCGTCGGTGATGATGTGGTAGACTCCACCATCTGACATCTTAACGATTTTTTCCGACGTCAATGGCGGTGGCTTGAGGGCCATTTTCGGAGCCACTGGTCCGTCACCCGCACCCGCATAACCATGGCAAACAGCGCAATAGATCTCGTACTTTTTTCGACCGAGATCCAAAACTTCAGCCGAGGTGTTGCCAGAGAACGGATTCTTTAGTTTCGCCGCCGCTTCAACTGGGTTTCCAGCATACTTGTACGGTTGGTACCCGACCGGCACCGTGCCTTCAGGCGGCAAACGCGATGAACTCTTTGTCGGATTTGAAGGCTCATAGTCTTGCGCCTTCAAACTTGGTTGATCCATCATGTCTTGGATCAGTTCGATGTTTGGATCTTTAGAAAGTTTAGGCGTGTTGCTTTGGGTGCAAGCCGACGTCAAGGCACCAGCTGCAGCCAAAGCAATTACAGCAACCAAAACCCGAACTCGATCGTTTGTGCGCATGGCACCAACGACTGAACGAGCTACTTTCGTTTGTCCTGCATTTCCTTTAATCGATGTCATCATTTCAGAATCTTTCTTATTAGAATCTTTTTGCGTAGAATCAATTTTCCTAGTACCGCGAAAGTTTTTTGATTTCTTTTGCACCCAGGCTTCTTAGAAGCTGTTCGCAACGATCAGAGTTGTAAGCCGCGTCTTCTTCCGAAATGAAAATCGCAAACTTGTGGCACGTCAGATCCGGATCAATGATCGGTGGATCAATCTTTGGCAATTTACATAGCGCAAACAAAGCACCAACCGATGTAAGAGCCGCAAACAAAATCGTGAGCTCGAACATGACCGGCGCAAAAGCTGTTCCCGAAAAGAACGGCTTTCCACCGACGTTGATCGGCCAGCTAATCGCCGACGTCCAATATTGAAGACCAAGACCTGCCATCAATCCCGTTACTGCCGCGACAAACGTGACGTAAGGAATTGGCGAGCGCTGAATACCGATCGCCTCTTCCATTCCGTGAACCGGAAAGGGTGTGATCGCGTCGAACTTTTTAAAGCCTGCTTCGCGAACTTTTCTAGCGGCTTCCACGCACTCGTGGTCGTCCAACCAAAGCCCCGCGATTCCGCCTGGATTACCTTTTGCTCTATTTGCTGCTGCCATTAGTGACCTCCACCATGTCCGGGGCGTTTTTTACCCACGTAAAGGACTGGTTTCACTTCTGCGATCGAAATCGCTGGAACGAATTTTAGATATAGGAGGAAAATCGTCAGGAACATCCCGAAGCTTCCAAACAAGATCGCCGTATCAAACCACGACCATGCGTACATGCCCCAGTTGGATGGAAGAAAATCGCGATGAAGCGACGTGACTGTGATCACAAAGCGTTCGAACCACATTCCGATGTTCACAAAGATCGAGATCACAAACATGACCGGGATCGAGCGACGGAACTTCTGGAACCAGAAGAGCTGTGGAATGAAGACGTTGCACGAGAACATGATCCAGTAAGACCACCAATATGGTCCAAACGCTCGGTTGGTAAACGCGTAGATTTCGTACGGGTTACCCGAATACCAGGCGATGAAGAATTCGGAACAATAGGCGTAACCAACCATCAGGCCAGTCGCCATGATGATCTTGTTCATGACTTCCATGTGATCAATCGTGATGTAGTCTTTAAACTGCGGGAATCCGATTCTCACCAAAGTCAAAAGGGTCACAACCATTCCGAAGCCCGAGAAAATCGCGCCAGCAACGAAATATGGTGGGAAAATCGTCGTGTGCCACCCTGGAAGCATCGAAACAGCGAAGTCAAAAGAGACGATCGTGTGAACCGACAAAACAAGCGGTGTCGAGAGACCCGCTAACAAGAGGTACAGCATTTCATAGTGTGACCAATCGCGAGCCGATCCGCGCCAGCCCATAGAAAGAGCTCCGTATATTGTACGGCGAAGTTTCGTTTTAGCGCGGTCGCGAAGAGTCGCGAAATCCGGGATCAAACCGATGTACCAGAACACCGACGAAACCGTCGCATAAGTGGAAACCGCGAAAACGTCCCACAATAGCGGCGAACGGAAGTTCACCCACAATGGTCCACGCTGGTTGGGATACGGTAACAACCAGAAATCTAGCCAAGGTCGGCCGGTGTGAATCAGTGGGAAGATGCCGGCGGTCATAACGGCAAACACCGTCATGGCTTCTGCGGACCTAGCAACTGACGTTCTCCACTTTTGACGGAACAAGAACAAGATCGCCGAAATCAAAGTACCGGCGTGGCCGATCCCGATCCAGAAGACGAACGTGATGATCATCGTTCCCCAGCCAACTGGGTGGTTAACACCCAAAAGACCCATGCCCGTCCCGATGATGTAAGCAATGTGAAGGATGTAGAACAAGAAGAGCATCTTCGCGCTCAAGAACATCGCAAACCACTTTTTACCTGGTGGCGCCTCTACCGGAATACAGATGTCGTCTGTGATGTCTTTGTATGTCTTATTCCCAAGAATCAGGGGGTTTCGCGTGACCGTACTCATACGAGCTCACCATGTTGCTGATTTGTTTTTGCCGATGCTGAATCTTCCATTTTTCCATCCACGGGTAGAACCGACGAGTGATGACCGCCGCCATGACCTTTTTGCGCCTCTTCAACTCGAACCGCATTGCGAATTCGCGTTTGATAAGCCACTCGCGGAGCCGCATTGAGTTCTTCGAGAAGTTTGTAAGATCGCTTGTCCTGGAACATGCGAGAAACTTTCGAAGCCGTGTCGTTGAGATCACCGAATACCAACGCGTCCGCCGGGCAAGATTCCGCACACGCTGGCTTGATGTCCCCGTCCTTTAACGGACGCTTCTCATCGCGAGCTTTGTTCGTACCTTTGCGAATTCGCTGAACACAGAATGTGCACTTTTCCATGACACCGCGAGGACGCACGGTCACATCTGGGTTGTAGGCCATATGAAGTGGCTCTTCGCGTTTCTTCATGTAGTTAAACCAGTTGAAACGACGAACTTTGTAAGGACAGTTGTTCGAACAGTAACGAGTTCCAACGCAGCGGTTGTAAACCATGTCGTTCAAACCTTCGTCGTTGTGAACCGTTGCCAATACTGGGCAAACCGTCTCGCAAGGAGCGTTTTCACAATGTTGACACATCAAAGGCATGAAGAGCGACTCTGGCGCTTCTGGTGATCCTTTGTAATAGCGATCGACACGGATCCAATGCATTTCGCGGCCTTGCATCACGTACTTCTTGCCGACCGTCGGAATATTGTTTTCCGACTGACAAGCAATCACGCAAGCCGAGCAACCCGTGCAGGAGTTCAAATCAACCGCCATCGCCCACTTGTGTTTGGTGTACTGATGCTGCGGCCAGATCGAGAAAATTTGATGCTTGTGAATGCCAGCCGATGGATCCTTCTCGAACTGCGACTTCGTCGCTTCGATCACGATCTTTCGGCCTTCCATCAGATGGTGATCTTGCGTCGATGCAAGTTCATAGCGCCCTGTCGTCTTCTTAAGTGTCGCTTTGCGGCCAGCGAAAACTGGTCGGCCGTCTCCGAAGCTAGCAAACTGGTACGCGTTCACGCCGAGGTCAGCAGCAACTTTTCCTGCATACTTTTGCCCGTAGCCAACTGCGAGACCAAGAACATCGTCGTGAAGACCTGGCTGGACAAGGACCGGTGCCTTGACCGTCTTATCGCCGACTGTGAGTTCGACGACGTCGCCGGCCTTTAAACCTTCTTTGCGTGCAAGGCTTGGCGAAACAGCGAGGTAGTTGTCCCAAACAACTTTCGAAACTGGATCTGGGAGTTCATGCATCCATGCGATGTTACCTAGGCGTCCATCAGCCAACTGAACTGTTGGATAAAGAACGAGCTCGTAACCTTCGACAGGGGTCGGCTTCGCTGAAATGGAACCAACAAACCCACGCGCTGATCCAACGCGATCGCGTCGACCGGCAGACGAGGCGACGCCAGTCTGAAGCACCGCCAACCAGAAATCATCAAATGCCAAACCGCGACCGAGATCGACCTTTGGCTGAACGTCCGTTTTCCAAGTCGCTTTTACGTAATCAAGCCATGTCGCCGAGCTCTTCACTTTTGAAGACGCTCCGGTCGCCGTTTGAGTCCATGACAAGAGCAACTCACCCAAAGAGCGCGTCTTGTAAAGCGGCATGATTGTCGGCTGTTGAATTGAGTAGACGCCGGATTGAAGTTCGTAGTCTCCCCAAGTTTCCAAAGACGATCCCGCTGGCAATACCCAGTGCGCCTGGCTACCAGTGTCGTCGTTTCGGTTTCCTGTGTAGATGACGGTCTCAACTTTTTTAAGCGCATCGCGAAGACCGCTGTCCTCTGGCAACACGTAAAGCAGATTGATGTCATCGATGACCAAAGTTTTCACTTTGCCCGCCGCCATGTCTGCAATCAAAGTTTTCAGTGCCTCTGGCGAACCCGCCAAAGTTTCAAACGTCGAAGAGTCGTGATCGATCGTTTTGCCGTCGTTTCCAAGCATCGAGTTCAGTGCGCTCACCGCGATCTGAAGTTCGACTTGCTTGTCCGTCAATGTCTGCAGACCGCCGGCGATGATCAGCGATTCGCCTCGAGCGGCGAGAAGTTCCGTCGCTACTTCATCAAACAGCTTTCCATCGAGTCCCATCTCGACGCCTGCGTTTTCAAACAGCTTCGCCGCTGCCTGAATGCCCGAAGGAATCGTGACTGAACCTTTCGAAAGTTTCGCCACACGTGCGATCAAAGAGAGAACAACATCCAACTGCTGGCTTGCGCGAATACGGAAGCGATCGTCGGCGTTCATTCCCGTCAAAGAAAGAACCGACTCGAAAGAAACGAGACGAGCCATGTCCTTTCCTGGTGTTCGCCGACGCGACCATTGCTTGGTAAACTCGACCGGTGAAATCAGAGTGCCTAAGAAGTCTGCGTCGATCGAAACGACCATTTTCGCAGCCTCAAAACGATAACGTGGCAATACAGCGCGGCCGTACGCGGCCTTCTGCCCAAGTCGAATTGCTTCTGTTGGAAGCGAATCGTACTGAACCCACTTCGCGCCAAATGCTCGCGAGAAATCACCGATGATCGATTTCAATGAAGGCGAAGGTCGCGAACCCGATACAATGGCAACCGAGCCAGCCTTCAGGGCCTCAGAAATTTTTCCGTCGGCTTCTTCAAATGTCGTCGAGATCGATTCTTTGTTCGTGCGCTCTTTGTTGAGAAGGTTTCGCACCGGATTTCGCAAACGATCTGGATCGTAGAGCGATAGAATTTCAGCGTGTGCACGCGCTGATAAACCACCAAGAGTCATTGGGTGCGCTGGAAGCCCTTCAACCTTGATTGGTCGGCCTTCCAATGTCTTTACCAAGAGACCAGCACCCTCAAGCCCGTCGAACCAAGTCGACGTGTAGAAGTTCGCTTCTCCAGGCGTGATTTCCTTTGGCGCCTTTGCGTATGGAATGATGTGCCCTGCGGGACGGCGCACGCAGCCTGTGGTTGCAAGTGCGAAACTTGCGCCCATGACCTTCAAAAACTCGCGGCGCGCGAATCCATCTTTTCCATCGTCGCTTGCAAGCGGCGAGGACATGAACTCATTTTCAAGACGTCCAGCCAAAGCTGGATCACCGGCCCATTGATCAAGACTCAGCCAATAGCGTTCGCCTTGGTCCGCGTTTTGATCGGCGTTTTGAAGGAGTGTATTCGAATTTTGAGATTCTGGTGTTTGAGAATTCATGAGTTGAAAATCCTTACTCGAGTCTCAATTAATAGTGGCAGGTCGAACAGCTGACCGGCGCCTGGTTTTCTTTTTCGCGATGGCAGTTTACACACCAGCCCATCGAGAGACTCGAGTGCTGGTACATCACTTCCATCGATTCAACTGGTCCATGGCATGTGTGACACGCCTGTGGCGCACCGTATTTTTCAACGTGGCGTTTGTGATTGAATCGAACATGATCTGGCAACAGGTGGACTTTTTTCCACGCGATCGGAGTGTTGCTGTTATAGGCCTCTGCCAACTTTTGAATTTCTGGCTTATCGGTCCCAACGACCAAGTGGCAATTCATGCAGATGTTCAAACTAGGAACTGCCGAGTGATTCGCACGCTCTGCAGACGAATGGCAGTACAAGCATTGCATCTTGTACTGACCGGCGTGCAGCTCATGCGAAAACGCAATTGGCTGTTCAGGCGCATATCCCTTGTTGTAGCCAATCGATCCCCATTCGCATCCGACCGATAGCGCAGCCATCGCGATGAAAAAAGAGAGTGTTAAATTCTTCGAGAGTCGGAGACTGATAAGATTCCAGCTGCTCATGCCTGGTGACCCCAATAGTTCATGTGCGGCGTCCAAATGGGCGCTCGGAAATTTCTTGTGATGCTATAAGTAATTGATATGCCAACAATTGAGAAACCTTTTCTCAAGGAAATTGAGAAGACTTTGAAAATGGAAGTGCTTATTTTTAAGGCGTGACTGAGTGCGAAATGATGATCGCCATGCTAGGCAATTGCCCAAGAGAGGAACATCTTCTTCGATTGGAGTTTGGCGGCTGTCTTATTGAGAACGATTTCCAGAGCGACCGCTCTTCATCTAAACTTAACGACCTTCATTTTGATCGCTTCACGACATTCCCGCATCAGCTCTTTCATCGGCGCCATCGGCTGAACGCCTGGATCGCGCGAAAAACGTTCAGAAATAATGTCTTCCAAAATCGCCGCTTCATCTTGCGGAGAAAGATCGCGAACTTTTAAGAGTTCCGAAATTTTTTCTGCAGCGAGTGGGATTTTCGCCATTCTAAAAATATCTAAACCGCGAAGTCCCCGCGGGAACCCGGTACCAGAAGACGATTCGTGATGCTGCTGAATGACCAGTCGAAACTGCTCCGTAACGCCGGGATAGTTTGAAAGAAGGCGCATCGAGGCTTCGGGATGCTGATCATAGGCCGGTCGCTCAATAATGGAGTTCCTAAAAAGAGAAATATCTCGAAAATAGGTCGCAACCAAAAAGGCCTGAAAAGTCGGCGCCGGCACACTTTGCATTTTGTGGAGAAGCGCACCACCAACAAGGGTCGCACCGACCATTGTGCCGACGGAGGTCGGCATTTTCTCTTGGCGATAGGCAACTAAAAGTGGGCGAGTTTTGTCGTCTTGAATCAGCGGCAATGCCACTTGAAGAATTTGATGAACGCGGTCGACCTTCATCGAAAGATTTTCTTTTGAAAATCCAAAAAGAAAGAGATCGAGGCCTGCAAATTCAAGCGCACGCACAACGCCGCGGGCGCGCACGGCGGGACCATTGGAAGAGTCTGTGGCAAGTGCGAGCATTTCGATAATCCCGGCTTCAAAAAAACCGTCGATCGAATCGACCCGCGCCATCAAAGACTCATCCCCTTTTTCAAGGTAGCGATCAAATCGATCTCGCTCGAGAGCTTCGCCCTGTTTAAAAACACGAACTTGCTTTGACCCAACAATGACGTACAGATCGAACGGCGCCTTTTGGCCGTTGAGAATGGACTCAGGTGGAATCGAAATGAACGCCGGACGCGCTTCCTCCGTTTCAGACGGAGTTTCAGAGGCCGGTGCCGCAGACGCCGCAGGTTGAACGCCTGGCGAGCCACCAAGCACCTCTCTCGGTGACTCGCCAGACGGACCTGCAGACGAACTAGATTCATTGCTTATAGCTGTAGCCACAGCACTATCTGATGCCATGAAG
>JAXMMN010000475.1:0-7266 GCA_034366485.1 Bdellovibrionales bacterium | reverse complement strand
GTTGGCCGGGACATCGATTCGATCGCCCGGCCTTAAAAGCAATTGATTGCCGTTTACGTCCACGATCAGGTTGCCCTCAAGAACAATTCGAATTTCGTCAAACGGGTGCCTGTGGTCTTTGATATTCGAATGCGCCGGCAGTGTTTCTAACTCAGGAGCAAGACCCTCGTTGACGAGTAGCATTTTAAGCTGCTGGGGAGAGGGAAGTGATTGTCCGGTCCATCGATTAATCAACATAGTTCATCGTTTTTAAACGGAGTTCGCCGCGAATGTCACGTCTCGGGAGATCAACGGCTCGCGCCTCGGGCTGGCTCTCGACAAGTGTATCGGCTCGAAACGAAAGACTACCTCCCTCAGTCGAGTTTTAAGCCTCGCTTTGAGACTGCCGCCTTTTGCTCTCAAGTGCCTGATATGAGCCGACGATAGCGTCTTTGACGTGGCATGACGCCAAGCCTTAGCTACATGAAGTGGCAGGAGGACACTTTTGGAAATTTCGACGGCGACGACAAAACAACTAGAGCTTCTTCAGTCGATTCTGGAGTTCGCATTGCGCTCCTCAGAACTCGAGGTCGAGCAATCTGCTCTCGACCAAGTGCGAATAAAACAGAAAGTCGACGGGCACATGCTGGTGATCCGCGCCTCGAGGCTCCAGGACATTCTCATGCGCAGTGATTCGGACGGCCGATCATTTGTCCAAGTGAACTTTCAAGACGGATTAAAAATTCTGATAACCGAACGCCTGATTGGCTTTAAGCCAGCGGTTCGAAAAGCCGGCGCACCGGCGGCAGGCCAGGGTGCCCCAACATCGAGTTCGGCGACTTCAAATTCCAAACTTCCAAGAGTCGTGACCACCCCTGACCTACTTTCCGTGCTCGAGGCTATGGAAGATGCTGCCGAATCAGCCGATCGCGATCTCACGGTTCTCCGTGAGCTCTTTGACTCCATTGTTCGCGGCGCCGAGCGCGCTGGATTCGATGTCGAAAAAGAAAAAGCCTGGCTTCTTCCTTATATGAACGCGTGTCCCGGCCTCCGAGCCAACGCTTAGCACTTTTCAGCATCCGTTTCTTCAGGCCGAGCGCTTCTGTGCTTGGCTTTCGCTTCTTGCGGCCCCCAACTCTGCACATATAATCGATATCTTTGCCTTTGTTTTGGGCGAATTGTTTTTCTTCATCGCCTGCGCTTGACTTGTCGTGCGGGGGGTGAGAATCGCTATATCAGTCTTCGTGTGGGGGCATAGCTCAGCTGGGAGAGCATCTGATTTGCATTCAGAAGGTCGCAGGTTCGATCCCTGTTGCCTCCACCAAATTTCCTTCTAGATATTCCGACTCCAATTTTTCGATTCCAAACACAGCGGCGTACGTACGCTCTGTTCTTTGTTTAAGTTTGTTAATTCCATTTAATGCAAAGCTTCATTCGTTTAACTGAATTCCGATCGAGGCAATCAATGCTATTCGCGGCGGCCTCTTGAGGTGCGCCTGTTGAAATCTATCGTTGTTTTGGACACCTGTTGGATCTTTGTACAGCCGCAGAAATGTTCGACATCATCCTGGATTGACTCACGAATTGCGATCACGACCTTCGTATCGAATTGATAACGAACATCCATTGGCCTTCCGCCGGTTTCCGAACGCGCGTATTGTTAGGTTTCGTTCACAATGTTCCGGGGGGAACTAAATGAAGATGTCGAAAAAGATCTCGAAACAGGTTCGGTCGGGTCTGATCTTTGCGGGACTTGGAATCGGCGTACTGCTCTCGTATCAGAATTGCGGGACTGGCTTTGCTCCTGACGAATCTCTTCGACAATCATCTACCGGCGAACAAAGTGCGGAGGAAGCCGAGCTTCTTGTTGGCGGTGAAAAGCAAGTGATGTTGGACGACATGATCGTTACTGAGGATCAATACAGGGTTTTCTCGAACCCGCCGCAATTTAGCATCGCAGGATCCCACCTCACGCTTGAAAATCTTCGCCCTTGGCCAAACGGCGTAATCACGATCCAGTTCTCGAACGCCGTCTTATTGAAATATGGAGCAACATTTGACCAGGACGTATTTGAACGTGTTGCTACAGCTCAAGAGCTGGGCGCCTTCAAAGCAACCGTTCGAACTGCCTGTGATCGCTTAGCGGCAGTGGCTAATATACGCTGTGACTTCGTATCGACGGATCTTAACAGGTATTTCAATAAGGAAGTTCCAAGTCCTACTGTCGTTACGATGAATATAGGAGCGATCTACCGCGGGGGGCCGACCGACGTTACCTGCGGTGGCTCGCCAGGTTGCGCGACATTAGGTGGACCAGGGACAATCGCTCGAACAAATCCTCCTCGGTCTATCCGTCCGTGGATGGTTATAAAACAAGATGTCCTGTCAGAGGTGCCACTCGTTCTTCACGAATTGGGTCATGTCCTTGGTCTTGATCACGAACATCAACGATCTGATCGCGATACATTCCTCGAGTTCAATCCCGGCTATCCGGCGGACATAAAACTCCCTGGAGTTGTCGAAGTGACGCCTTTCGATTTCGGATCGATCATGGCCTACAAGTACGGAAGCTCACGATGGCCACAATACGCAGCGCCTCTTCTCCCTGTTCCGATGGGTGGCTTCGTTCGTTCGATTCGTCCAGAGTTCAATGCTGATCACATTCGAGAAATTCTGGTGGGAGGTCACTCCGGCCATAACCCCATCCCGTTTACCTACCGACCAGTTGCTTTGCCAACCGTGAGAGATGTCGAAACGATCGTTAAGCTTTATGGTCTTCCGCAGTCGATGACTGGTCGGGCGTCGTGCAGTCTCAGTGGTCAAACAATTCCCCATGGAAGCTATCTTGCTGTTTACAAAGACACCTTCGATTCGCAAATCGATTTCTGTGCCGTTGAAGCAAGAGCTTGTACGAATGGCACTCTCTCGGGTTCTGGCACTAAACTTCGCTGCGACATGAACGGTGTCGCTCCTCCTCCGCCAGCAACAGTTAATACCGCACCTACGGGATATATCGATGTGGCAACCGCACAAATGATTGCCGGTTGGGCACTGGATCCAGATTCAAAAGCTCAATCAGTCACCGTCAGTCTCTATGTGGGTGGAATGAAAGATGCTGGCGGTTCGAAGCTCGGCGAATTCGTCACCAACAAAGCGAGACCCGACGTCAACGCAGCATTGGCGGCTACGGGTTCACACGGATTCGAATATCCATTGGCGGCTAATGCCGATGTCGCCGGAAAGACGATTTTCTTATACGCAAAGGATCTTCAAACTGGTCTTGAATCCTATATCGGTAACAAAGTTACGACCGCAGCCCCGGTCGATCCAATTCCACAGTTCACGTGTGCCGCTAACCAGCAGCCGTCCATCACAGGTATGAATTCAACAACGGGAGACGGCACGATTCGATTCAATCTTGTGATGCCTGCGTGTTCCCTGCCTTCAAAAGGCACTTATGAGCTAAGTGTTGACGGTGGAGTGTGGATGGCAGGGACAGCGACAAGTCCATCGATTCTTCCGCAAACTCTTGCCGTCAATCAGTCCGTATGCAGCAAGGCGTCCTGCCAAGTTCGAGTTCGCATGGTTCACATCAATCCTACGACGGGTGTAGAACTGTTGCGGACTCAATTAGCGGGAACCTACACGGTCACCAAGACAACAACGACCCCGCCTGTCGCGGTAACTTGTCCCATTGGCAACGTGTCGCATGCATTTGCAGCTATGGCAGATGGCCGAGCAAATCTCTTTGTTTCGGCTGGTAATTGTTCGACCCCAGCTGAACTTGAAGTTGAAGTACGAATGGGTGCTGGAGCATGGGTGAAGGCGGGAACGTTTACCTTGCCCGTAACGAATCAAATCGTTCCGATAGACCAGTATTGCTCGCAGGCAACCTGTTCAGCTACGGCCCGGGTCAACTTTAAGGCGATCGGTTCAACAACGATCTACAACACGGTCGCACTACCAGGCACGATGACGATCACCAAGCCAGCCGCTCCGCCGGCTGCGGTAACGTGCCCGACCTCCAGTGTGTCCACGTCATTTGTGAACCTCCTAGATGGCCGTGGAAATCTCTTTGTTTCTGCATCGAATTGCTCAACACCAGCTGCGCTCGAAGTGGAAGTGCAGCTCGGGAGCGGTGCTTGGCAAAAAGCGGGAACCTACGTCCTTCCAATCACGAATCAGCTCGTTCCGATGGGCGTGACGTGTACCAATGCTTCGTGTTTGGCCAGTGCTCGGGTGAATTTTAAGGCGATTGGCTCGGCAACGGTTTATCAAACCTTTGCGATTCCCGGAACTATGTCGCTCACGACCGCACAGTGCACTTACGCGGTCGGAGGCGGGCCTGTCGTGCAGCCAGGCGGCCG
Source organism: Bdellovibrionales bacterium (assembly GCA_034366485.1). Lineage (GTDB taxonomy): Bacteria > Bdellovibrionota > Bdellovibrionia > Bdellovibrionales > JAMPXM01. Next base: position 2,920 of record JAXMMN010000475.1, on the reverse strand, counting down.
GGTCACAGAGACAGTTGTTTGCGGAGCTTTGCCCGTTGGCGCAGTTGTGCAGCTAATTGGCACGCACAAGGCACCGGGCTCAAGTGCGTTCGCGCCGCAAATCGATACGCCGCTGGCAATAGCTGGTGGAAGGTTTTCTTCTGTAACCGACAATATCGACTACAAACTCGCCGGCACTTACCGTCGTCATTTAGAGGTTCGTCGCGCCGACGGATCGATGATTAGTCGGTTTCCGGCTTCGGGCGAAGTATCGGCCGAATTGGTATCGGCTCTTCAGTGTCCATTTACAGTTGGGGGCGGCAACCCATTGCCGGATCGAGGCACTTTAACCCTTCGCCTGGGTGAGTGCTCATACCCACCAAGCGGAGCGAAGGTTTACATCATGGTTAATAAGAATGGTGCAAAACTAGATCTCTTTCCTGATCCAATCACGCAGTACGAATTGGGCTTCTTTGAAAAGGCCTACTTGAACAACGATCCGACACTTCAGGGTGACTATGAATTCTGGATCGAGGTAAAAGATCAATCAGGGACGGTCATTCTAATGACACCTAAGATTCTCCGAAAGGTCCTACCAGGTAGCGACTTCTTCTAATCAAAAAATGCCCAGCCCCTAAGGGCGCAATACTGAATGCAAAACATAAAAACCGGGTCCCGGCGATCCGGTTTTTTCGTCGAGGTCCGACAAGTCCCTGTTCTATTGCTGCAATGTTTCAGATCGCCGGGGCCAACTATCGAGATCCCACTTTCAAAATATCCAAAAAATAATTTAAAATATTACGAAAATATAAAAAATTAATTTATCTATTAGGAATCTTGGGCGAATGCCTGATTCTTCACCATGGCGGCTGCCCTGAGCCCTCGAGTTCATTTTCGAGTTTTTTCTTTGGTGCGCACTTTAACGGCGAAAACTAGCTCGGGGCCTGGCCGGAAAGCTTGAACTGCAAACTCTCACCGGCCTTACTGACAATGGCTATCATTTGCAGAACTGGATAAAGTATGCGCAAACCCAGGAGTTTTTTTCGAATTGTGCACAATCAGCGGGCATAGTGCGGTCTTTTTGATGCGAACTCAGGCAGTCGTCTTAAGAAAACCTAAAGGTTGGCGGGGCTGGGAAAGGGCGGCTAAAAGATTTCGGAATTATTTTGGGAAAGCCATTGACGTGAGGGGCGACCGCAGCGTAGAACCACGTCTCCGAAATGCATCGCTCTTTGAAAACTAAATAGCTAGCAAAATGATGTTTGGGTCTCGAATTGGCCTAACTCTGATGCGAAACTTCAAGTGTCCTAACGGGCCTTGGGGCGTAGCAAGTGATGAGTTAAAGCAACCGGTACAGGTTGCATAAGCGTTTCTGGTATTGCAGTTTTTGTTGAACCAGAGATGAAGCCAAGTGAGTTTTAATTTTGTAAGTCTAATATATAAGCTCTGATTCTTCGGAGATTTAAAAAGTTTCGAGACGAAAAATCGCAAGATTCTAGTTTCAAAGTTTTTAACTGGAGAGTTTGATTCTGGCTCAGAACGAACGCTTGCGGCGCGCCTAATACATGCAAGTCGAACGACGTAGCAATACGGAGTGGCGCACGGGTGAGTAACACGTGGATAATCTGCCCTTCAGTGGGGAATAACTAACCGAAAGGTTGGCTAACACCGCATGAGACCACAGTACCTGCGGGTACAGGGGTTAAAAATTTATTGCTGAAGGATGAGTCTGCGCGGGATTAGCTAGTTGGTGGGGTAACGGCCCACCAAGGCAACGATCCCTAGCTGGTCTGAGAGGATGACCAGTCACACTGGAACTGAGACACGGTCCAGACTCCTACGGGAGGCAGCAGTAGGGAATATTGCGCAATGGACGAAAGTCTGACGCAGCGACGCCGCGTGAGTGATGAAGGCCTTAGGGTCGTAAAGCTCTGTTGAATGGGAAGAAAAAAATGACGGTACCATTCGAGGAAGGACCGGCTAACTTCGTGCCAGCAGCCGCGGTAATACGAGGGGTCCTAGCGTTGTTCGGAATCATTGGGCGTAAAGGGTGTGTAGGTGGCTATGTAAGTCAGGTGTGAAAGCCCCGGGCTCAACCCGGGAAGTGCATTTGATACTGCGTAGCTTGAGTACCGAAGAGGATAGTGGAATTCCAGGTGTAGTGGTGAAATACGTAGATATCTGGAGGAACACCGGTGGCGAAGGCGGCTATCTGGTCGAGTACTGACACTGAGACACGAAAGCATGGGGATCAAACAGGATTAGATACCCTGGTAGTCCATGCCGTAAACGATGGGTACTTGGTGTTGGAGGTATTGACCCCTTCAGTGCCGAAGCTAACGCGTTAAGTACCCCGCCTGGGGAGTACGGCCGCAAGGTTAAAACTCAAAGAAATTGACGGGGGCCCGCACAAGCGGTGGAGCATGTGGTTTAATTCGATGCAACGCGAAAAACCTTACCTGGGCTCGAAATGTAGTGGAAGTAAGTAGAGATATTTGCGCCTTCGGGCTGCTATATAGGTGCTGCATGGCTGTCGTCAGCTCGTGTCGTGAGATGTTGGGTTAAGTCCCGCAACGAGCGCAACCCCTGCCTTTAGTTGCCAGCATTAAGTTGGGCACTCTAGAGGGACTGCCGACGTTAAGTCGGAGGAAGGTGGGGATGACGTCAAGTCCTCATGGCCCTTATGTCCAGGGCTACACACGTGCTACAATGGTTGGTACAAACGGTTGCTTAGCAGTAATGTGAAGCTAACCCGAAAAAGCCAATCTAAGTTCGGATTGAGGTCTGCAACTCGACCTCATGAAGTTGGAATCGCTAGTAATCGCGGATCAGCATGCCGCGGTGAATACGTTCCCGGGCCTTGTACACACCGCCCGTCACACCATGAAAGTCGGTTGTACCAGAAGTCGCTGCGCTGACCGTAAGGAGGCAGGCGCCCAAG
>JAXMMN010000474.1:0-12547 GCA_034366485.1 Bdellovibrionales bacterium | reverse complement strand
GCTCTTCAGGCCCTGGCGCTCCTCAGCGCTCACCGAGACCACGATACAGAACAGGTTGATAAAACCGTAACCACTGCCTTGAGAAATGGTGGATGGGATGTGCGTGACGCGATCGCTAGTCAGCTTTTGCCATTCATTACGCCAAGCACCAGACCTGTGTTCGTTCAAATTTTGGCCTCCGAGCCTGTTCGCTCAAAAGTCGCACTTCACATTCGACTAAACTTAGAAGAGTTCGACCGAATGGAACGCCTGTGATAGCGTTTGGACATGTCACATCGATATGTCCCAACATCAGGCCGAGATATTCCCCGATTCGCCGGAATCAAAACCTTCTTTCGACTTCCCTATGTCGACATCGCTGAAGATTACGAACTAGGGATCGTTGGTGTTCCGTTTGATGGCGGCGCTAGCTACCGTCCAGGTCAGCGTTTTGCTCCTGTCAAAGTACGCGAAGCTTCGTCATTGGGTCGCGTCTTTCACATGGGACGCATGTCTTCCTTTTCAGATAAAATCAAAGTTGCTGATGTCGGGGATGTTCCAACAGTTCCCGTCGATTTACTTAAAACCTATCAAAGAATTGAATCTTGGTTTGGCGCCGGATTGAAGCTTGGCAAGCGATTCATCGCGATCGGCGGCGACCACTCGATCACGCTTCCGATTTTGCGAGAGGTTCGTAAGAGTGTCGGTAAGCCCATTCGTCTGATCCATTTCGACGCGCATCTCGACACGTATCCGGCGGCTTGGGACTGCGAGTATCATCACGGATCTTTTGCCCGACATGCCGTCGAAGAAGGCTTGGTCGATGCGAAAGGTTCGATTCAAATTGGAATTCGTGGACCGTTTACAGCGGCCGACGACCTCGACTTTGTTAACAAGCACGGCATTCGCGTGGTCACAGTCGACGAGGTTCGTCTTCGCCCGGGCTTAGAGGGCTTTCTCAAAACGCTTCCCGATTTTGGCGACGACCCCGTTTACATTTCATTTGATGTCGATTGCCTTGATCCTGCGTATGCACCCGGAACGGGAACGCCGGTGCCGGGTGGGCTTACGACTTTTGAAACGCAAACCATTTTGCGCGCGCTCAAAATTAAACGCCTGGTTGGCGCCGATGTTGTTGAAATCAATCCGGCCTATGATGTTTCAGACATCACGCAACTGGTTGGTCTTGATGTTGCGTTCGAGTTGATTGGTTTGATGGCCGAGTCGAACAAGACCTGGCGCTAGGCGCGGTACCAACCTAGCTAGAGCTGAACGGTCCACGTCCCCTTGGGGCGTGGCGAACTCCAGAACAGAAACTCCCATTCGATCGAAACCATTGACGGTTTGTAATCGAGTTCCGATTTCTTGATCACTCGTGTGAAACTTAAAACCTGTCCCTTTTCGATCGCAAAGCGGTGGGGTGGCGGGGGCTCGGGTGGAACCAGCGCGCTTGGTTTGTATTTAACTAAATCTGTTTCAATCAGGCGAATGTGCAAAGGATTCTTGTCGGCAAAGACAATTACGTTCTCCGACTTAGCCCCGTTGTTTTTAACTTCGACTGTGAGGCGAACTTCAGTCGCCGATGTAACGGGAGGCTTCGCGCTGACCGTGATCGTCGGTGGTAAAACATATTTCATCGCTGCGGCAGCCTCAGGACCGCGAACATGTTCAAGTAGAACGGTCTTTTCTCTCGCGCTCGGTGGGCTGAACTCGGCAGCCAGTCTGGCTACTTCCGCTTGAATGAATTCCGGTTTGAACTTCTTTGGATCCGCTTCGGCGACTGATACGAGCGTCAAGTTTGGAGGTGATTCTCGAAAGGCCACGACGATGTAGGTCTCTCCGGGTTTCATCTTTAGCTTGCCTTGTGTGAAGTGCTCAAAATTGATTGCACTGCCATCTGAAATGCTTTTACCGCTATAGATCGCTCGCTCACTGCGTGATCCGGAACTTATAATCTTCGCTTCTGTGCATTCAATGTGATGAACATGGACAAACTCTAATGACATTCCTCCGACCTGTTCCCGGATGTAAGCAAGCGCTGCCGAGTCGAAAAAGCTATGTTTGGTTTCAGTCATTTTCGCGGCCTTGCCTTTCGATGCGCCAAATGAAACATGTGGCAAAAAGCTACCCGCGAAAAGCGGGATCAGAGCTGTAAATAGTTGGGCTATAAGGGCTTTTCTCACGTGAGATAGTTTAAGAGGGAACATCGCCAAGGCAAGTAATTCAATCAGGCGTGGCTCAGGACGGCAGGCTTGAAATGAGAGGCGTGGGCAATTAGGCTCCGCGCTAACTAAACGCGCCAGTTCAATGGTGCATTGAGGGAGGCCAAATGGCTATGCAATCAGTTCGTTTTGCAGTTCGGTTTTTGGGGGCAATTGCGGTGATGTCGGCGACGGTATTGTCGGTCTCTTTGACTGCAACTGCAGGTGATTTTTTTGATGATCACGATTCTCTTTTCCGCAATGAGGAGCTTTGCGCGCCCGATCTTGCGGAGCAGGTTCAAGACTTCGGACGATTTATGGCGCTTTACGAAGCAGTGAAAGCTGAAAAGAAATTCGTTGAAGTCGTCGACTACGGTGCCTACGCGACAGAGATCGAAGACAAATCGACCAACGAGCGTTGCGCGATCATTCGCCATGAGGATTGTTTTTCTTCACACTGCTACTAGCAGCGACTCGCTGTCTACTGAATACGTCGAAGCTCACCACTGATCGTGACATCGCCCTCTTGTGAAGAACATGTCACGTTCAGTCCACCGTCGTTACTGGTTAAACTCCAACGGTTGTCTTTCTGAAGAGCGTTCGAAAGGGCCGTTAAAAAATCTGAGCTAAATTGAAAGAGTTCGATGCTGGCCAAGTTGTGAACGCCGTCAGCTTCAAGATCTCGCACCAACGTGTCTGCATTTTTATAGGTATAGACTTTCACTTTCTCACTCGCCTTAGAAGCCTTGTGAAGCTTCTTTGAACTCGGATTTCCGATTTCAATCCAAAGCGCAACGCCGCCACGGTTTCCTTTTGCGCTCATGCAAGGTTCGTCTGGATCGCTGAGGCCACCAGCGGAAAATGCCAAGTTCTGACCCGCGTTCAAGGCGAAAGCCAAAACTCTCGTCAGAAGATACGGAAGATTTTCAGAAGGATGTTGAGCCACTCGAAAATCGAGTGACTCGTATACGCCGCGATCAATGTCCGCAAGCTCTATTCGGAATCGAAAAAGGGAGGTCGTTGGTGCAGCCATACTTCCCGTTTACGAAAGCATGGCCGAGGCTTTTGCGAAGGCCTCGTTGGCTTTCGCCAAGTTTTCGCCAGCCCCTTGTGCGAAGTCAGGTCTGCCGCCGCCTTTACCGCCCATTTCCTTCGCCACTTCGGCGAGAATTTTTCCCGCGCTTAGGTTAGCGATGAGATCTTTCGAAACGGTCACGATAATCGGGTGCTTTCCGCCGCCGGCCCCATCAGGTCCGCGACCAACGAGACAAACAACGCCAGATCCGATTTTGTCGCGAAGCTTGTCGCCTAGCTGCGAAAGAACGTCGCGATCATCGATTTCCACGGATGCCGCAATAAATTTTCCGCTGGCACCTTTCACGCTAAAGTCGCGCGCTTCGCGCACCAACTGATCGGCGTCGATCGAAGAACCTTTCAGTTTTTTAAGTTCGCGCTCGAGCTCTTTCATTTTTTCGCGAAGCGATTCGATATAGCCAGGCACTGTGCCTGTGCCACCTTGCAGACCAGCAACTTCGCGCGCATGAAGATTTTCATCGCTATTCGCCATCAGATACTGAAGCGCTCGGTCGCCAGTTGTCGCTTCAATGCGACGAACGCCAGCTGAAACGCCGCCTTCGCTTAAGATTTTGAACAAGCGAATGTTAGACGTATTCGCCACGTGCGTGCCGCCGCAGAGCTCGGTCGAAAAGGCGCCCGCACCAGAAACGCCCATTGTAATCACTCGTACCTGGTCGCCGTACTTTTCGCCGAAGAGCGCCATTGCGCCTTTTTTCATCGCCTCTGCGTGCGACATTTCTGCAGCGCCAACTTCTCGCGCGGCGGAAATTTCTGCGTTCACCATGTCTTCGACTTTCCGAAGCTCTTCACGTGACATTGATTTTGTATGAGTAAAGTCAAAGCGAAGGCGTTCGCTGTCGACCAAGCTGCCGGCTTGAGTGACATGGGTGCCTAAGACTTTTCTCAAAGCGGCATGAAGAAGGTGAGTCGCCGAGTGATTTCCGGCTGTCGCTTTTCTCAAAGGAGCTTCGACCTGCGACTGGACAGATGCGCCTTCTTCGAGGGTGCCTTTTGCGACGCGCACATGATGGAGAATGACGTAGTCTTGTTTCGTGGTTTCAAAAACTTCGACCACCAAAGTTGCGAAATTGGACTCCAATACCTTTTCTAAAAAGTTCGGGAATTCTGCAAATTTAAAATTGTCGCCAACCATCACAGTCCCTCGGTCGCCGGCTTGGCCGCCGGATTCGCCATAAAACGGCGTTCGATCAAGAATCAGAAGTCCTTCTTCACCAGTCTTCAATGATTTAACTTGGGCCTTGCCGTTGGAAAGAAGCAGCACTTTGCCCGCACCTGTCAGACCATCCGAACGAGTTCCCTCGTAACCGAGGAAAATCGAGGGACCGGACTTTGATTTTACTTCCTGTGCGATTTTTACGAGGTGCGCACCGTCGGCCGAAGCCTTGAACTTCGATCCGCTGGCGGCTTTCGCTTTTTCGCGTGCCTCATCCATTTGTTTTTCAAAGCCGGATTCGTCGACACCAAAGCCTTTTTCCTGCGCCATCAGACGCGTGAGATCAACTGGAAAACCAAAGGTGTCGTAGAGTTTGAAAATCGTGGCACCATCCAAAGTCTTCGCCCCGCGAGAGCCAAGCTTCGATAAAGAATCGTTCAGAATTTCAGTTCCCTGATCGAGTGTTGTGAGGAAGCGCTGAATTTCATCTTTCACGGTGGCAAGGATGTGTTCCCGTCCACGCTTGAGTTCTGGATAGACGTCATTCATTTCGTCGATCACGACCTGAATCGTTTGAACAAATAGCGACGAATCTCCAGATAGCTTTCTGCCATAGCGAATCGCTCGTCGCATAATTCGACGAAGAACATAACCGCGGCCTTCGTTGGATGGCAAAACTCCATCAGCAAGAAGGAATGCAGTCGCGCGCGAGTGATCAGCCAAAACACGCATTGCTGCAACTTGCTCTCGAATGTCGGCATGTTTCGCAAGAACCTTGTAATCGCTGACGTAATCTTTTTTCGAAACCAGGGCGGCCTTCGAAATGATCGGCATAAAGAGATCGGTGTCGTAGTTATTTGGCCGGCCTTGCATCATTGCGGTCCAGCGCTCTAAACCACCGCCCGTATCGACCGACGGTTTCGGGAGCGTCGTGCGGCCTTCAGCACTTTCGTTGAACTGCATGAAGACGTTGTTCCAAATTTCCACATAGCGATCGCCTTCTCCGCCCATGACAGACGGATTAGCTGGATCAAGATCCGCTTCGGGGCCGTGGTCATAAAAAATTTCTGAACACGGTCCGCAAGGGCCAGTGTCTCCCATGCGCCAGAAATTATCTTTTTCTCCGAAACGATAAATGCGTTCCTTCGGAACGCCTTCTTGTTTGTGCCAAATGTCGGCGGCTTCGTCGTCATCCGTGAAGACCGTGACATAAAGACGGTCTTTTGGGATTTGCATTTCTTTGGTCAAAAGATCCCAAGCAAAGTGAATCGCATCTTTTTTAAAGTAATCGCCAAAAGAAAAGTTCCCCAGCATTTCAAAAAACGTGTGGTGACGGGCGGTGAAGCCGACGTTTTCTAAGTCGTTGTGCTTTCCACCGGCGCGCACGCATTTTTGCGACGTGATCGCCCGGTTGTACGAACGCTTTTCAAGACCCAAAAAAAGATTCTTGAATTGGTTCATGCCGGCGTTTGCAAAGAGCAACGTCGGATCGTTCTCTGGCACTAGCGAACTTGATGAAACAAGTTGGTGACCATTTTTTGTGAAGTAATCAAAAAAGAGCTGGCGGACTTCTCGAGATTTTAAGTTTGAGTTCATTCGCCTAGTTTAAGCGGATTTTCCCTTAAGAGGCGAGCGTAGACAGCGCGCGCCGTGGAGGAAGAAAACCCTCGGCTTATCAATAACCGCTGAACGCGATTTCTTACCAGGTACTCCAGTTGCGAAGTCCCGCCGTCCGGGTCGCTCCCGTCCTCGTTGTAGCTCGAGCGACGTGCGGCTTTGTTCCCGACTTTCTGAAGGGCCTTTTTGGCGTCTTTTTCTAGCTGACGATGGGCCATCCGAAGCTGTTTGGACCAGACCTTTGCCGCTGTTTTGTAGGCACTTTCTGACTCGTTTTCTGCGAGTTCAGCCGCTATTCCTGAAGTCGGTAGGCCTTTTTTTGAGAGCCAGCTTTTGATTTGCTGGGGCGACTTTCCGATTCTGGCCAGTCGACCCGCTTCACGTGTGGCTAAAACCGATTCATCGGGAAGCCACTTTCGCGAGCGCGCGGTTTCCAGGGCTGCGTCGATTTCTTCCGGGGAGTGCTGAGCCTTGGCCAGTTTGTTGCGAATTTCGCGTTCCGAATGATCGCGGCGCGAAAGCATTTGAACCAGACGGTCGTAAGCGGAAACTAGCGATCGTGGCCGGCCGCCACGGCTCATCGATCCTTCGGCTGAAGTTTCAGCGTCGGAACTAGTCGTCGTCGTTGTTGCTGGTTTGCGTCCATCGGTCATCCGCATCACCGTCGCCGTTTGTGTTGTCGATTTCAAGTTCAAATCGGCTGGGTTCCGATTCCCACGCACCTTTTGATTGTTTCGTGGATCTTGCAAACTGATCGCCACCGCCGGCCACGCCGCTGAAGCGCAGTGCGAAATCGTCGGGGTTGGTCGACATGCGCAATGCTTCCTGCATGTCGACGAGCCCATCCTCAACCAGGTCCGCAAGACTTTGATCAAAGGTCTGCATACCGACGGTGTCGCGACTTTCTTCCATGATCTGGCGAAGCGAGACGTTTCGCTCGGCCTCTTCGATTGTTTCGCGCGCGCGCTGATTGACGATTAAAACCTCAACCGCGGGCACAAAGCCTGACTTATCTTTTTTGCGACAGAGGCGCTGGGAAACGACCGCCTTCAGTACTCCAGCCAATTGGCGACGAACTTGATCGTGTTGATAATGCTCGAAGACACCTAAAATACGGTTGATCGTTTCCTGGGCGTCGAAGGTGTGCAAGGTCGAAAACACCAAATGGCCCGTTTCGGCTGCTGTGAGAGCGGTCTCGATCGTGTCTCGGTCGCGCATTTCTCCTATCAAAATCACGTCGGGATCTTGCCGAAGCCCGGACCGCAATGCGTGTGCGAACGTCGTCGTGTCTTGGCCGATTTCCCGCTGCGAGATGATGCTTTTTTTGTCGCGTATCAGATACTCGATAGGGTCTTCGATCGTCAGAATGTGTTTGTTCTTTGTATTGTTGATTTCGTTGATCAGCGACGCCAGTGTCGAACTTTTTCCCGAGCCCGTTATGCCAGTGACAAGCACAAGTCCGCGCTCGAATTCGGCGATCCGCTTTAGGACTGGTGGCAGGTGCAGCGCATCGATCGACGGCACTTGCGATGAGATCGTTCGGATCACCATTCGAATGGAGCCGCGTTGCTTGAAGATGTTGACGCGAAATCGGCCGACACCCTGCACGCCGTAGCCGCAGTCGACTTCTTTGTACTTTTGAAATTGGCTGCGCTGTTCGTCGTCTAAGATGTCCATTGCCATGGTTTCAACATCCTGTGCACTCAACTGCACAAGACCCTGGCTGAGCGGGCGCAGTTTTCCGTGCTTTCGAATGACGGGTACCAGCCCGGCTTTGAGGTGAACATCGCTCGCCTCTTTGGCCATCGCCATTTCCAGAATTTCTTTTAACGACAAGGACATACGATCGACGCTCCTGACTTTGAAATCATAACGTGCTTCACCGCGTAGACGGGAGATTCCTGAATTCAACCCCGACTCTAACTAGTCCCTTTTGACTTCGCTTTCAGATCGGTTCAACGTCAGGCCGAAAGTCGAGGGCTTTTGCAAAAGCCGCGAGGAGATTCGAAAATGGGAGTTCCGCAGGTTTTTTCTCCGAAGCTGATTGAGCACTTTGTGACCGTCGGAGGGCTTGGTCGTCTTCCGAAGGCGCCGGGCACGTTCGGCACCTTGGCCGGAATTCCGCTCGCCTACGGTTTGTCGCTGGCGGGACCGATTTTTTATCTTGCAGCCACAATAGTGATTTTGATTCTGGCGATCTTCGCTTGTGAAATTCACGAACGCCAAACTGCAAAGCACGATGCCCAGCACATCGTGATCGATGAAGTGGTGGGCTACCTGATTGCTTTTGCGTGGCTGCCGTTGACTTGGCAATCGCTGCTAGCAGCGTTTGTCGTTTTTCGCTTCTTTGATATTTTGAAACCTTATCCAATTTCGGTTCTCGACGCGCGAGTAAAGGGTGGGCTTGGAGTCATGATCGACGATGTGGCGGCAGGCCTTGCGGCGAACATAATACTTCAAGCATTGGCCAGTCGGTCGGATCTGCTTGGCGGCTACGGAGTGTTTCGATGAGCCAAACTGTGAATGGTTCTCTTCGCGTAAAAAAATTGGCGAGCTTGCTGCGTGCGCGCGGACAAACGGTGGCTTTTGCGGAAAGTTGCACAGGAGGTTTGGTGGCGGCGTCGCTCGCCGCAGAAAGCGGTGTTTCGGATGTGTTCCACGGCGGTGTCGTTGCCTATTCGAATGATGTGAAAACAAACGTTTTGGGCGTTCCTGAATCCGTGATTCGACAGCTCGGTGCGGTTTCGACAACAACGGCCGTTGCGATGGCACGAGGCGTAAGTCGGGTGATTGACGCGACGTGGGGTGCGAGTATTACAGGCGTCGCGGGTCCGTCCGGCGGCACGGTCCAGAAGCCGGTCGGAACTGTTTGCTTTGCGATCGTCGGCCCTGGTGTTGAATGGAGTTCCCAGCAACATTTTGCGGGTGATCGAAATGCCGTTCAGGCTCAATCGGCGCGGTTTTTAATCGATTCACTTATTCAGAATTTTGGCGACTCGGAACTCTGAACTTGATTCGGCGGTCGGGGCGCTAGAAAGTTCCAGCGAGTCAGGACTCGGATCAATTTCGTGAGTCAGGACTCGACGCGACTTTGACGGTTAAATTTGACAACGTCGTTTGACTTTGGCGAATACTGTGTAAGTTTAGTGTAACTAAAAGCAATGGGCACGACCGAACGGTCGGCTAACTAAAGTACGAAAAAGATTCTAGGGGGAATCATGGCAACTCAGAACGGCACCAATAGTGAGCACGCATCAAAACTCGACGCAAAGGCACTCGCTGAAAAAGCAAAAGCACTTGAGCTCGCGGTTGGCGCAATTGAAAAACAATTCGGAAAAGGCTCGATCATGCGCCTTGGAACGAATGAACCCTTAGTTCGCGATGTTCATGTTGTTTCGACGGGCGCATTGTCATTGGATATCGCCCTCGGAATCGGCGGCCTTCCAAAAGGTCGAATCGTTGAAATCTATGGACCAGAATCTTCTGGTAAAACAACATTGGCTCTTTCGACGATTGCTCAGGCACAAAAAGCCGGCGGAGTCGTCGCGTTCGTCGATGCAGAGCACGCTCTCGATATCGGTTACGCTCGTAAACTTGGTGTGCGCACGGAAGATCTTTTGATTTCGCAGCCAGATACAGGTGAACAGGCTCTTGAGATCACAGAAACGCTGGTTCGCTCTGGCGCGATCGACGTATTGGTTATCGACTCGGTTGCGGCGCTCGTGCCGCGCGCAGAAATCGAAGGCGACATGGGCGACAGCCACGTCGGTCTTCAGGCGCGTTTGATGTCGCAAGCTTTACGTAAACTCACATCGGCTATTGCACGAAGTCAGACAATGGTTATTTTCATCAACCAGATTCGAATGAAGATCGGTGTGATGTTCGGAAGCCCAGAAACAACGACAGGCGGAAACGCCCTGAAGTTTTATTCGTCGGTTCGTCTCGATGTTCGCCGGATCGGCGCCATCAAAAATGGTGAAGAAGTGACCGGCAATCGAACTGCGGTAAAGGTCGTAAAAAACAAAATGGCGCCGCCATTTGCAAAAGCGGAATTTGATTTGATGTACGGCGAGGGCTTTTCGTTGGAAGGCGACATTGTCGACTTGGGAGCTCAACATGGAATTATCGAAAAGTCGGGTGCGTGGTATTCGTACAACGGCGAACGTATGGGTCAGGGGCGCGACCAAGCGAAACAATTCCTGAAAGACAATAAGGCTTTGACGGAAGACCTGCGTAAAAAGATTCTCGAATTCCACAAAATCGGTTTGATCGCTGCTGAAATCGACACGACTGAAAAAACTGATGAGACGACAGCAGCCGCGCCACCGATGGCAGCAAAAGCAGCTGAGAAATCAGTGGAAAAACCAGCAGCTCAAGCTGTTGGTTCAGCAGGGCCTGTGAAGACTCCAGCGATCCCTGTTGCGGCCATGGGAAAAGACTCTCTCAAAAAAGCAGTGGACGAAAAGAAGGCCACGGCTGCAATGCCTCCAAGAAAACAGTAGTGAGTCGGTCGTCAGTTGCATTCGGTAGCTGACAAATACCTGCACTAACTATCAGAAAACTTAAATATGAGAAAAAGAGACGCGAACTTCTTCGCGTCTCTTTTTTTATTCAGAGGGCTGTAAGAGTTTCGAAGGCCTATTCCCAAGGTGACCTAGATTCTTAATCTGAATTAAGGAACCCAGGCGATCATCAAACAATGTGTTCGGCGCTAAAGCCGGACGAAATCAAGGAGTCACAAAATGACATTGAAATTTGTTACCACGAAGGTTCTGTTCACGGCGGCGGTATTGGCGGCCGGCTTCATCGCTAGCGGCAATGCGGCTGCAGCAGGCCGCAACTGCGGAGTTTCTGTTGGTGGCGTTGGAATGCCACACGGAGCGATGGCGGTGCCACCCGTGGGAATCGCGGCGCTCGAGTCACGCGGTTACACAGAAGAAAGTTCGTATCACGCTGATCTTTTCTTGTGGGTTGAAGTGAACTGCATTCTTGGCCCATTGGGTTCAATCTGCACTCCAACGGCCGTCTTAAAAGATATCATCACGAAGCGTGAATTGGCTCGCGCGACAGGTGTTTCGACTGCTGCCTTCGGGGTTTACTCTGTGAATCCAGAATCGGCGATTGGGAATCTTCCAAGCTGCGATCAACTTCCGAAGTAAGTTTCCTGTACTGACCAGGGCCGGCGTGTCTGCCGGCCGAGTCTTTTCTGTTTATTGGAACTCGATGACTCTTTTGAAGACTTTTTTATCGAGTTTTCCGGTGAAGGTGCAGACTGCTGGATACTCGTATTCGTAGGCGTTCGCACCCCAGTACCCTCCGACTTCATTTGTATAGACTTTGCCCCATACCGAGGCGTCCTTTTTCTCACGCGCCGATAGCCTGATCTCAACGATTCGGTCGCCCGAGGTCTGACGATCAAACTCAAAACCTACATTGGCGCCTGCGCCGTTGCTGCTCGAAGAAAGCATCACCGCCGTAGGCTGAACGACTTGATCGATTTTATTTTTACCGTCGGTCAATCGGTCGAGATTCTCGAAGTTCGAATTGAGCTCTGCGCTGACATACACGGGAGTTCCCGTATAGGCGCCGTCCTCCGTATCGATAGAAATAGAAAAACTTGAGACCGGAGATTTCGCATCTTGAATCGTACACGCGAGTGTCGCTTTGGCATTTAGTAGTGGCGCTGCTTCGATGGGAAGTGCGTCGCTTTTGCCCTGTTCAATACAGTCGCCGTCATAGATCGCGATCGGCAAAAGTTCGAAGGTTTCAAACTTATAAAGATAGCTAATCGAATTCCCGCCGCCAAAGCCGATGTTCGCGAGCGCAAAGATGCGTCCATCTGGAGTTTCGACGACGTCCGTGTATGGGTCTTCGGCATCGTTCATAAGTTTTTTGAAGTCCATCACAGCCGTGTTGGTTTTCCAAAAAGCCGCGGCCGATTTTCGGATAAGAAGTTCGCTATAGACTTTCGAGATCTGCTTTTTTGAAGTGGATGCAAAGAACTCGAAATCGGGATTCTCAGTTTCCTTTTCATAAGCGGCGTCGTACTCGGCGCAGGTCAGGGCTGATGCCTGCGAAACACTGCCCAATGTACCAAGGAAAACAGTGGTCGCTGCTATTAATGGACGAAACAACGTTCGAGATAGTAAAAACATATAGCTCCCTCTTGTTTGTTTTTGCGCAGGCGCAACTGTCGTGAGGTAATGCGATTGCCTGCTACTTGAGTCAATTCTGTAGGCGATGGATGAAAATTAAACTCTAAGGTTGTGCTGATGAGAGGCCCAGGAAATAGAGGGTTGAGAACTAAAGTACTACCTGGGTCAGACCTGGGGCTCCCTGTCGAACCTATTCGTATGCGGTACAAGGTTCTAGCGATTCTCCTCGTTTCGTTTGCGCTCTACGCACTTCATACTCTCAGCATGTACGCCGCAATGAACAAGCAGCTCTCCAAAGATGTTTGGATGAACGCGATGACGGCAGCGGAAAAGACATTCGCTCA
>JAXMMN010000473.1:0-3567 GCA_034366485.1 Bdellovibrionales bacterium | reverse complement strand
TGGCGGCTTCGGTGCTTTCTCGAAAGAGCTAACACCAATTGCGAAAATCACAATCGCCATCGCGCTGATCGCCATCGACGATTGAAGCTTTCGCAACTGACGTTTTCGCAGTTCCGGCTGCATCACTTCACCTTCACCCATTGATCAACTGTCATGGTTGGATAAGTGCTACCTGAATAAATGTATCCGGTTTCGGAAGCCGTTTTCACCCGCAACCAGATCTCGTTAGCAGCGCCCAGAATTTTTACTTCTTCAACTATGGCCTTGTCACCTTTTGCCAAAGTCGTTTTTACTTCGCCATCTTGGCTGACCATCAGCTTCACGCCGTCGAGTTTCGCAACTTCAATGTTCGATCCCGCCGTTGGCAACCATGTCTTCAGGCCCTTTGGAACCGGCGCAGTCGAACGGCTAAGGACAGACAAAACCTTTTCGCCATCGGCTGTTGGGCCAGCACTGATCCAACCCGCTGAGGTAGGCGAAAGCATTACTTTATAGAGGCGATTTCCCAAAGAATCGAAGGGCAGCTCCACGTCGATGACTTGAAACATTTGACCCTTTTTCGCATTGGCGATCGTGACTCCGCCCTCAACCTTCATTCGAATGCCGACATTCTGATTGAGCTTCACGACATCACCCACCAGTGCAGCCGTCGGGTGTGCTTTTCCACAAAGTGCCATGCGATCTGTGTGAACATGTCGCTTAAGCTTAGAAATTTCCGGATCCGTCGATTTCATTTTCACAGCACCTGAAACGTTCAGATTTGTAGAATCAGGGCCAGAAGAAATTCCAGACGCTTGCGCCACCAGACACTTCGCAATGCGGTAGTCACGCGCGCACTCTAGCTGCCCGCCACCGGCTGCAGAGTGTGACATTACACACGTCATCCCGTCGTCAAGAACTAGCGGGCGGTTGGCAATCGATTCCGTTTTACGGGGCTGCGCCACCGCGCAGATCTCGTCGCCCGAACGGATGCAGCCAACATCGATACGAATTTTCTGATCCTCTACGCGGACCCATTCACTCCATGACTGGTCTTTCAATTTACCAAAGAAGTTTTTGTCATTCTTTGCCCAGGTGTGCTTTGGATTGGTCCAGCGACAAACCGCATCCGAACCACCGTTGTAAGCGGAGTACGCGGCACGCGTGATGTTCTGATAATACTGCGCATCGGTTTGTTTTTTAGCTCGCTGTGTGCAGCGAGCCTTCGCTGCCGACTCCCACTTGCGATGGAACAGCTCGACGCCAAAGCCGATGTTGCCGACGAGATCAAACGAACGATCGTCCTCTTTTGAAGCGTGATAGTTCATATTGATTTGCATGATGCCGTGGCTGACATTCTTGTCGCCCACCATCATTTTGTACCGACCGTCTTTTCCTACCCGGTAATGGGACCAATAAGTTTCTTGATGTGCGACTGCCTCAATTGCGAGAGCGAACGCATCCGCTTCTGCTTGGCTCACGCTAGGATTTTTCGCTTTGATGTATTCCATCGAAAGTTCGCGCAAAAGAGCGTGCATGTTGGTGACATAGTCTTTGCGATGCTCGGGGTCGTCCCCGCGTGTGCGATCGAGAGCGAAATCACTGTAAATAAATTTGATTCTCGAAACTTCACCAAAACGTGCCGCCTCGCACGCGGAGGGCGCTTCACCCCAGTTCCAATCACCAGAATCTTTTCCAGGACAATCGCGCACGAAGGGAACGCGCGAACTTGCAAAATCAGCCGAAGTGAAAATCAACAATGCCGCCGCAACCGAAAGCCCTACCAGCGTGCCCAACTTCTTGAATTCTGGGGCTATTTTCTTTGGTGAACTGATCATTTAAAGTCTCCTGTCGAGAATACAAATGGGCGACGCGGTCGAAAGCGCTTCAATGCGCAATGCGGAGTTTGCAATATCGAGGCGCATCCGAGGCAGTGCCAATTGACACACAGCTGCGAAATAGGCGCACTTCGCGGTTTAATTGGATTCAAGGAAATTCAGGGCCGTGACAAAAATTGGCAGCATCACCTAAGATCGCCGCCACCTATGCCCCGAAACAAAGCCACGACACAGGAAACAGCGGCACTACTTGTAGAATGGTACGTCGCCAATCGACGGCCGCTTCCGTGGCGCGCGACGAACGATCCTTACCGCATTTGGATCTCGGAAGTGATGCTTCAGCAAACCACTGTCACCGCCGTGATTCCCTATTACGGGAAATTTCTTGCGCGCTTTCCGAACGTGAAAACGCTCGCCGCTGCGAAACTAGAAGAGGTTCTCGAAATGTGGGCGGGGCTAGGATACTACTCTCGTGCCCGCGCGCTTCACGCGTCGGCCTTAAAGATTGCGGAGCTTTCTGCCTTTCCGAAATCTCACAAAGAACTACTTCTTCTGCCAGGATTCGGCCCCTACACGGCGCGCGCGGTTGCGAGCCTTGCTTATGGCGAAAAAACTGGCGTTGTGGACGGCAATGTCATCCGCGTCCTTTCGCGTTTTTATGATCTTGATCTCGAATGGTGGAAGCCCGCTGGGCGCGACATCTTTCAAAAGTTTGCAGATGACCTCGTGTCGTCTCAAAATCCTAGCGATTTGAATCAAGGCCTGATGGAACTTGGTGCAACGGTTTGCACGCCGTCCTCACCCAGCTGCCTCTTGTGTCCGTGGAACAGCCAGTGTCTTGCGAGAAAAAATGATACTGTTTTTTTGCGTCCGCTGGCGAAGCCAAGAAAGAAAACAGAATTTTGGATTTGGGAAGTCGAAGTGACCAAGTCTCCAAAACGCGGCTATCTACTTTTAAAAAATGACTATGCCCCTTTTCTCAAGGGTCATCTCGTGCCTCCCGGAAATGTAACGAAAGAAAAATCGCGACCGCGAAAATTTGATCTGAAGGGGGCCGTCACCCATCACGAAATTTTCGTGCGACTAAAAACGCAAACTGCGAGCGGAAAGCGTCGCGGGCGAAAGGTCGAGTCCGATACCGTTACTTGGGTCCTGCCGCAAGACCTCAAATCCGCAATTCCATCCTCACTTGTTCGCAAAGCACTTGAGCTAGGTTTGGTTGCAACTAAATCTCGAAGCTGACAAACTGAATTGGTGATGCGAACCGTGCCAAGTACTGAAAAGCCACCGACCCTATGGCCGACAATTTTGCAGGTCATTTTGCCCGCAATTTCATCGATGCTATTATTTGCCTCGTGCCAATCAAAACCAACCGGCGAGCCTCTTAAAAACGCAAATGCACCGTCCACAACTGATGCACGTGATGCAAGCCTTGTGGCTGCGCCAGAATCGGCCCCTGACTCCAAAACTTTCAGTGAACGCGATCTCGAAGGCGGCGCCGTGATGGTCGATGGTACGCCAACTGTTGCCCGCACCATCGTTACGTCAGGCGAAAGCCGTCGGCCCGTCGCAATCACCGATCACCAAATCACATTTACCAGTCGGCGAATTGGCATCGAGCGATGGCAGATATTTGAAGCCGATTTGAAAAAGGGTCTCGAGCGACGAGTGTCCTACGATGCTGGCGACGTGGAACCGATCGGCCTTGTCGGGCTTGCAGATAACTACCGACTACTGATCTCAAGTTCTT
>JAXMMN010000472.1:0-8024 GCA_034366485.1 Bdellovibrionales bacterium | reverse complement strand
GGCCATTTTGGCCAGAGACCATGTCTGCGAAGGCTTGGGCAAAAGACGTGGCTGCGTTTTGCCCAGGCGTTGGCAAGGGTCGCGTTTGGCCGAAAAAAGAAATCGAAGAAGCTCTTCGCGATCAAAGCCAATGGGAAAACGACGTCGCGCACGGACTTTAAAGTCGGCGATCGATTTCTAAAATATCGAGGCCTTCGAAGAGCGCCGCGTAGATGAGGTAGCCGGAAACCAATGTGACGGGCAAGAAGATCAGAAGCAGGGGTACAACCAGTGCGACCATGCATATCAAACCCAATCCAGCTAGCATCAGCCCAATAGCCAAAAGAAATTTCCAACTGAGGGTCGTCGCTTGAAGATTGAGTTCGATGGAACGGACGGCCGGAACCTTCTTAAAGTAAATCAATGGCGCAGAAAAAGTGGTCAATGCGACAAAAAGTAAAGCCAGGGCAAAGCCCAACAAACTGCCGATGAACTCGGGAATATTTTTTTCGACAAAGGCTTGAAGAAGCGCAATTCCGACGCCCAAAAAACCGATTGGCAATAGTTCAGCCATCTTCTGGTTGTCTTCGAAAACAATAAAGAGATCTCGCAAGCTGCCGCCTTGGCCAGTCACTAGTTTTTTGGCGAAAACCATATAGCCCGCAGCTAAGATCACTGTCGGTACCGGGGCGAGTATTTTTATAAATGGGATATAAGCCATAGCGATCAGAATAAGAAAGTACGGCACCGAGACCTGAAGAACCAATTGATAGTGCTTCTTCGTAATTTTCCAGCTCACCATAATGAACTGAATCGCTAAATCCGAGGGAATCTGCCGAAGCTGAATTCCCGCCGGATCTGTCATTTGTGATTTCGTGAAACCTTTTTCAGTCACTCAACGGCCGCTTAGCGCGCGTAACGTTTTTGAAGAGATTCGCGCATTTCAGCACCTTCGATCGAAAGTCGCGTCCAAGGAATTGCGCGAAGTCTTTCTGGCTCGATCATCTCTTCTGTCTCTTCGCAAACTCCGTAAGTGCCGTTTTCGATTCGGGCCAATGCCATTTCGATTTCGACTAACTGAGTTCGAAGTCTTTCGTGCAGAGTCAGTGTTTCAGCTTCCGCCAAAACGCGAACAGTTTGATCCGCCTCGTCTCCACCCTTGTCTTCAATGTGAAGATCCTGACGAGTGTTTCGAACACGGTTCAAAACATCTGCTTTCGCATCGAGAAGTAGTGTTTTGCACTCCTTGATCAACGCTGCTTCGATTGCCCCCATCTCAAGCCCCCCATTCATGCTGACATCCCTCGGCTCAAATCCATCATTGAATTTGTCAGTGCCATTTTGGAACTTTGAAAGTTAGCCACAGCCACAACTCCCCGCGCAAGCATAATCTTAAATTTTCTGTCACGCTTCAACGGTTCGACTTTCGGCAGTCGCACAGTCTCAAATCGAAACAGATTGAACTAGCCAACTCACATCACCGAATTTGGCAAAGCGGAGCAGGCGGTAGAAGGTCTACCGATAAGATGGGAATAACGCGAATGAGAATTCTGTCAGGAACTAAAAACTGACACGACTGCGACGAACGGGAATCCAAACGTTGGCGTCGCGCGTCCAATACTTACCTTTGTAGTCGTCTTCCAGGCGAACCCAAAGTCCCTCGCGGTCAACCTTCTTGAAAGGCGTATATCGATCTGCGACTCGAAAGTCGGCCGGACCATCCTTTTCTCCAGGACCTTTGACCAGAGCGGCAGAGCGGACGCGCACGACCGCGCAACTTTGATTGGCCGCCACATTTCTTGAGATCACCCAGTGAACTTGGCCGCGCAAATCTCGAACTTTTGACCAACCATTTTGAATGTCCAATCGTTCGAGCGGCATGTGGCGAGCGACGGTCCAGGTGATCTTAGAGGAAGTTGTTGGCGCGGCGCGCAGCTTGGCTTTCGGAGACATGACGCAGACCGGCTCCGGGAATCGATCGTCGGCACTTGCGGAATTAACAGAAAAGAGAAGGCTTCCAGCAAACACGTACGCCGCAAATCGGACAGATCGAACAGACAAAACTGCTGCCAACATAACTGTGCCCCCCAGGACCTTTTCAGTTTCCTCGACTTAAGACCTATCGGACAGGGGGCTGTCTCGACTTGAGTCCTTTAACCATAAATCATGTGGGATTCTTCAACTTCTCACCCTGAGTCGACGAACTGCCGATCTCAATTATGTTCAAATCACCATTATTCGTTCGGGAGTCGGTTTCGACAACCGCCTCGACATCAATGACTTGGTTGGAGGCATTGGGCTGACCGTCATCTGTTGCGCCGGCCTTCGAAAAACCAACTCCATGTTTGTACTTCACTTTGGCAATCAATCGACGCGCCAGGAAGCCTCGGGCCCCCGGAAGCAGCAGCAGGAGCGCCAAGATGTCCGAACTAAATCCTGGGATTACGAGTAGCACGCCAGACAGACCCATCAGAGCGGCCTCCAACGCTGCTACACCGGGAGACTTTCCCTCACGCATTGATTTAGCGACCGAAACTGCAAGTCGAACACCGGTGGTCCTAAGCAAACCAACTCCTAGAATTGTCAGCAGCAACCACGCGAAAAACACATTTCCAAAACCAAAGTTTCGAATCAACCCTAACGAAAGAGCGATTTCCAAAATCGGGATAACAAACAACGCGAGTAGAATCATTTAAGCCTCGCCTCATCAATTTCAATCAATACAGGACAATGATCAGACCCTTCGACCTCGTCTAAGATAGACGCGCGAGTCAACGCAGGAACAAGACCTTTTGTGACACAGACGTAATCAATTCTCCATCCACGATTCACCGGCCGAGCGCGCTCGACATAGCTCCACCAAGTGAATGCACCTTTTTCTTCGGGATGAAAATGTCGAAAGGTATCGACAAAACCAAGCGCCAAGAACGAATCAAACCAAGCGCGCTCTTCTGGCAAAAAACCGCTTTCCTTTGCCAGGCGAACCGGATCGTAAACATCCATTTCTCGATGAGCGACATTGTAATCACCCACCAAGATAATTTCGCGCCCAGCCGCAATCTTTTCAGTCAAATGGGCGTTCAATTCGCGTAAGAATACTTGTTTGAAATCGTGCCGCTCTTGACCGCTTCCGCCATTTGGAAAGTAGATGTTGTAAAGCAAAAATGGACCGTGATCTGTAATCACAACGCGTCCCTCTTGGTCGTAAATTTCGACACCGATTTTTGGAATCCATTCGCGCACGGGAAGTGGCGATGTCGAACGCTCCATCGTTGCCACTCCGGAATACCCTTTGCGAACGGCTGAAGACCACGATCCCTTCATACCATTCGGCTCACGAACTTGATTTTCAACTTGATCAAAGTGCGCCTTGGTTTCTTGCAAACAAAGGACGTCAGGAGCTTCGCGCTCGACAAAGGGCAGAAAGCCTTTTTTTCCAACTGCGCGGATCCCATTCACATTCCAAGAAATAATCTTCATATCAATACCGCCCTGCAGAAAACCTGAATCCAGAAGAAAGCCGCGAACGTCGCTTGCCCGACTCTCATGCTCCCTTTAGAACAGTACTTCATCTTTAGGAACTATTTATTCCAATACGAGTTTCGTTATAAGTTTCAACGGAGGATTCAATGGCCATGATTGGGCAACCAGCTCCACTTTTTTCGACAACTGCCGTGGTCGATGGCGGCGAATTTAAGAAAATCTCTTTGGCTGACTTCAAAGGTCGATGGGTGGTTCTGTTCTTTTATCCGCTCGACTTTACTTTCGTTTGCCCAACCGAGATCACGCAGTTTCGCGATCAGTTGAAATCTTTCACCGAAGCCGGTGCCGTGGTCATGGGCTGTTCAATTGATTCGGAATTCGCACACAAGCGATGGATCAAAGATGATCTTGGAGATTTGCACTATCCACTTTTATCGGACACGACAAAACGAATCTCTCGCGATTATGGCGTCCTGATGGAAGATCTTGGGATCGCTACTCGCGGCACTTTCATTTTGGATCCTGAATTAAAAATTCAATACATGGGCATCCATAATCTTGACGTGGGCCGCGACGCCACAGAAATTCTAAGGGTGCTTCAAGCTCTTCAATCAGGAGAGCTTTGCGGCGCAGGCTGGAAAAAGGGTTCTGCACACGTAAAGACCGGAAAGTAGCGGTCACCTAAAGTGAAACATGAAGATTTCCTCGCGCGATTGACTTTAGAATATCCAAAAACTGCTAATCAAAGTGATGTTCGCAGTCTTGTCATACCCACGTTGATCGCGCCGCTTGTTGTGGACCTGCCGAAACAATGGCTGGCGGATGCCACTCGCTTTGTGGAAATCGCCTTTCGCGGAATTCGCGAAAATAATGTCGTGACGGAACGCCTTCGATGCCTCGCTCCTGAAGTGCCACGGCCGAATCATGCCTCGGCCCTCATGTCCTACGATTTTCACGTCGACTTTCGTTCACGGCCAGAAGGCGAACTGAAACTGATTGAAATTAACACCAACGCTTCGATGAGTCTTTTGCTCGATGTTTTAAACTGTGAACTTCATGTGGGACGCTGTCTCAAGGAAGATTTCTTAGACGATTTCGCTGAGGATCTTGGCCGACGACTGAACGGAACGAAAGTGGTTATCGTCGATGAAAGTCCTAAGTCTCAGAAGCTGTATGTCGAATTTTTAATGTACAAAGAACTTTTCGAATCGCGCGGCGCGGAGGCACGAATCGCCGACCGCACAGATCTCGAATTTCACGATGGTCGCTTGTGGCTAAAAGAAGATCCAAAATTTGGTCCCATTGATCTCGTCTATAATCGCTTGACCGACTTTTACTTCGAATCGACTGAATCTCAGGCACTTCATAAAGCCATGCACGCGAACGCCTGCGTGATCTCACCCCACCCGTTTGACTATCGTGTTCTTGCGGACAAAGCGCGCCTCGTGGAATGGTGCAAAGCTGGATCTCTCGAAGGCGATGGCCTTTCTCAAGCGGATGCAGACTTTTATAGATCAATCTTAATCAACACCCGCGATACGGCTGGACTGGATCCAGAACAGCTTTGGAAAGAACGCAAGGGCCTCATTTTCAAGCCAAAAACTTCCCACGGCGGCAAAGGTGTCTATCGCGGCTCTTCCGTTTCGCGCGGAGCCTTTCAATCGGTGATTGAAACCGGAGCTCTGGCGCAAGACTTCGTGCCCGCACCAACAATGAAACTCGGCGAAGAGGAATTTAAATACGACCTGCGATTCTTTGCTTACAAAGATCGAATCAACATTGCGTGCGCGAGGCTCTATCAAGGGCAGATGACAAATGCGACCACGCCAGGCGGCGGTGTCGCTGCGGTTTCTTGGAGCTAGACCGCCAGATAGTACCTTCATCCAGTCTCTCAAGTTGATACACATCGTGCCGATACGTTTCTTAGAATGTCGAAACGATTTGCAACTAGACCAGTCAACACGACGCCCTCGACAGCCGGCAACGCAGCTAAAAAAGCTGAAGAACGCCGTTGGGATTATTCTGCCTTCGAAACAATCGACGGCCAACATCCCTGGCAAAACAAAGTTCCAGAAGGTTGCGTACTTTATCCCGTTCGCAAACTTAGCCGCGGTCAGGTGATTTGGTTCAATTTCCAACTAGCAAAAGACATGGGTCTTATTCCTTCGGACCATCCTAATAAGATGACTCCCGAACTTGATAAAAAAATTATCGAAACCTTCAGCCTGCAGATCATCAACGAATGGGATCAGTCCCATGGAGCTACGGTTCCGCCGAGTTTGATGAAGACTCATCCCTACATGGCAACACGTTACCTTCAACTGCAACATGCCGACAAACGCGGCCGCACCTCTGGTGATGGCCGTGGGATTTGGAACGGCACAATTCGGCACCGAGGAGTGACGTGGGATGTTTCTAGTCGAGGTACTGGCGTGACTCAATTGTCACCCGGAGCGGTCGAAGCACAGCGCCCACTGAAAACAGGAACCGAAGAGTTTGGCTACGGCTGCGGACTTGCAGATACGACAGAACTCATTGGCAGCGCAGTTTTCTCTGAAATCTTTCATCGCAACGGTCTTTCCACCGAACGCGTTCTTGCAATCATTGATCTAGGACGCGGTATCGGCATTGGAGTCCGCGCGGCTCCCAATTTGTTCCGCCCTGCACATTTATTTTTATGGTTAAAGCAAGGCGAGCGCGAAACGCTGCGCCGTGGTTTTGACCTTGTCATTCAGCGACAGTGTGACAACGGTGCCTGGGCCTGGAGTCCGAAAAGTCCAGATCGACATCGGCGTGCACTCACTGAGATTGCTAAATCGTTTGCCCGTTTTGCTGCGAAACTTGAACGCCGCTATATATTTGCCTGGCTTGACTGGGATGGCGACAATGTCTTGGCTGATGCCGGAATCATCGACTATGGCAGCATTCGCCAGTTTGGTCTTCGGCACGATCAATACCGATACGACGACGTCGACCGCTTTTCTACAAATCTCAACGAGCAACGAGGCAAAGCGCGCTTCACTGTTCAAGTTTTTGCCCAGCTGGTGGAATTTCTTGAAACTGGCCGAAAAGAAAATCTCTCTAAATTTTCAAACTCCGAACCGCTGCGACTTTTTGACCGCGAGTTTGATCTCGAACTTCGCCGTGAATTTTTGGCACAAATCGGAAT
The DNA here is from genome assembly GCA_034366485.1 of Bdellovibrionales bacterium. Classification (GTDB taxonomy): domain Bacteria; phylum Bdellovibrionota; class Bdellovibrionia; order Bdellovibrionales; family JAMPXM01. The sequence continues at coordinate 1,393 of JAXMMN010000472.1, read as the reverse complement.
CGATTCGACCGACGCCGATCTCGCCCTGAAGGAAAGAAAAAAGGAAGTCGAGAAGCTTTACTCGAGCTTCCTAAAGCTGGAGCTGACGAAAACAAAAGCCGGAATGAAAAAGCTTCCGGACGGGGTCAACCGACCCGCCGTATTCAATATGCGAAAGCTTCTCCGGGAGTTGCCAGATCTCTGTGTCGACGAATCCAAAACCTGGCGAAAACCCGACGCGGAACAGGTCCTTGAACTTATGCGAACGTCCTTTGCCAAGCGCGCCGACCTTCGCCTTCGCGGTGGCCTTCGTTCGAAAATTTCCGACTTTGTGAATTCTTATGCTGCTTTCATGCAATCACTCATGGGACCAAAACCCCATGGTTCCAGCGTTCGCGCTTGGCGCCAAAGGGCGAGACAGCGCAACTTTGAAGGGCGCATCACCGGCAATGGTTCGGAATACATCGTCGAAGAAATCGTTCGCGCTCGAAAAAAGGGAATGGCCCTCGATGATCTTCGCCAAGCGATTGAGCTCTTCATCGCGTCCCAGGCGCCGCACAACCCACCGAATGCTCGTCCAGCGGTCATCAGCACTGCGGCCGGCGATCTTTATCATTCGCTGGTTAACCTTTCGCTCGAACACGAAGAAGACATTTAGGCTGACAGCACAGGCCTGCAATCGGGTGAATGTTTCACTTCACCTTCGGCCTCAACCCTATCCATTTTCCCCTCCCATTGCGCACTTCGCTTCGCAGAAATAGAACTGCGCTCAACCTTCACCTGGGAGAATTCGGATATGAAATTCCTTGTTACAGCGCTCGCTACCTTGGCTTCTTCTGTTCTTTTAATTTCTGCGACTTCTTTCGCAGCGCCGACAGCTCAATACGGCTACGAATGCAATGCGGACGGCAAAGAGGTCGTCATGAAGTATTCGTACTCCGGTGGCTACCGAATGGACCTTCTGACGATCGACGGTCAAGACTTCACCTTCTCAGCAAAAGTGAATGTCTTCCGTGGCAGCGGAACGCTGTTCACGATCGAAAACTACCGCGCTGGAAAGTCGATGGTTTTTGGTTTGAACACACCAAATGGTACCTACTACCAACTCGAAGGTGGCACGCAGTATCCAATGACTTGCGCTGCCATCCGCCAGCCTGCACAGCCAGCCGACGATCGCTTGTAGGATTCCTCCGAATCTCTCCGTGGGATGTAAATGCCTGCGGAGAGTTTTAGCGATTTGTCGCGTCATCAAGAGCAATGACTCGATTGGCTGGACGAACATGTTTCTCCAAGCTAAACCATGCCTATGATCATAGTGACAGGTGCGACAGGATTCATCGGTTCCGCCATGGTATGGCAGCTTAACAAGCGCGGCTATTCCTCCATAACTGCCGTCGACACTGTCCCACCCTCT
>JAXMMN010000471.1:0-1493 GCA_034366485.1 Bdellovibrionales bacterium | reverse complement strand
GGCATAAAGGAAAGTCTCCGCGGGCAAGTACAGTGGGCAGAAGCGATAGGAAAGTTCGAGCTCCTCAATACATTTCACGATCAAAATTTCCGAGGCTATCAGGAGAGCGACAAAGTCTCGAAGGACTTAACGTTCTTTTTTGCAGGCCTCGATCGCAACATTAAACTTCTTTCGACTTATCCAAGCATGCTTGTCATGTGCTACCACCTTGCGCGTTTAAAGTTCAGTTTAAAAGTCTACACTTGGACAGGCGTTTTCAAAATCGACGCCGGAAAAATCTTAGAGTGGTTTTTTAATGGAGAATTGGCTCCGTGGCTTCCCTACGGAAACGACCAACAGCCAATTTCGAAGTCAGAGATTGCGCTCGTGTATCACTATGCCATCGAGATGGGCATTCACACCGGTGGAGGAGTCAATCTCGCCAACCTTTTCAAGATGTTGAACGAGCAAATGCTCGGGAAACTCCGAGAAGACGTGGCGCAAATCAACCGCGCCTTCCGGTCTCAGTTCGAAGTTTCCTCGCAAGCTGTGGAATTCCAGCAGATTTGCGAAGAGCAAAAGAAACGAAAAGCCTCTGGAAACACAGTCTATGCAACAACTCGTATGCCGATCGCCAATCTAGAAAACTATGCGCTTATGGGCTTTCCTCAAGGCGGGGGCGGAAATCTTTTTCTCGACGAAACATTCTTCAATGCATTTACGTTCTATGAGACCGAGCGTGAAGTTACCCGTCTTCGCCTTGACGACAATATGGAAACGATTCGCCTTGAACTAACGCCAAAAATTGAAATGTTAGAAATGTTTCGCGATCTCACTCGTGTTCATTTCGAGCGCCATGCGGTTGCGACCGGTCCTCAAGACCTGCAGGCAATTGATTCTCAAATCCAGCCTTTGAAAGATTTGAGAAAAGAAACCTATTCCCGAATTTTCAGAATTCACAAAAACACTTCTGCCTGCGGGGAAGCCCTTCTCAAGGGCGAAATGGAAGCTCAAGGTCACGCGATCCGTGGACTCATGGCGCACTTTCAAGAGGTTCATCGGCAAATTGCAAAACGTCGTGCGACGGGTGCAACTGACAAATCGATTTCTTCCGAATTCGGGTTCCACAAAAAGTTCGCGATCAAAGGACTCGTGTCCCACGAGCGCGCACTCGGCTATAGTGCCGACGGGTATAGATTCTCACGTGTTCAAGCCCTTCTTCGAGTAGCTGACATTCTTCAAAATGGCTACCAAACTGCCAACCGCAAGTTTGGTCCAGTTCGTGATCGAAATTCGATTATCATTCCTGAAGATTTGCAGGACTTTACTCAATCACTTCGCGAAAAAGATTTGATGGTTCCATGGATTGAAAGTGAAAAAGAATTTGTCGACTTTGGTTTGCAGCTGATTTTCAATCATCGCGATCACGTTTTGTCATGGGCAGACCGCGCAAACAAGTTGATCGCATTCATGATTCGAATCGAATCGATGGTAGCGATGGCCAAAGCCGGTCC
>JAXMMN010000470.1:0-1812 GCA_034366485.1 Bdellovibrionales bacterium | reverse complement strand
AAAAGTAGTAACAGTCCGAAGAAAGCGACATTGCGATTTGGTCCGCTTGGTCCGGCGGCATCTTCAACAAGCGCTTTGACCAGTCCACAGCCACCGACAGCCGCTTCTTCGCTCGCCGGCGCACGTGACGCCGCGGTGAAGGACGGCTGCTCAGAGTCCGGAGTCGTCGACTTTGCCGAGACGACAGAATTATAGGCGTTCATTCGCGATTTGGTGACGGTCTTCGTCTGAAGACTCGCAACTTGCTGGGCACCTGAAAAAATCAGCTGTTTCACTTGGTAGGCCGATAGGCCCGAGTTTTCACGAAGCATCAATGCTGCGAGACCTGACACGAATGGCGTGGCCATCGAAGTTCCTGATGATCGACCATATGTCTGGTTTGGCAAACTACTCCAGATTCCACTTCCAGGAGAACCCATGTGCACTGTTGAAACACCGTAATTGGAATAGGAAGCTAAGCCGTCGGCATCGGTTGTGGCTGCTACTGAAATCACACCAGGAACGGAATAGCTCGCCGGATAAGTCGGAGACAAATCGTTATTGAGTGAGCTATTTCCTGCTGCTGCAACGAAGACCACGCGGCGCGAATAGGCAAATGCGACAGCGTCGACCAAAGAGTTAGAAAAGCCGCCGCCGCCCCATGAGTTATTCAAAACCCGGGCTCCATTGTTAACGGCATAGTAGATACATTTCACGGCGTCTGACGTGGTACCAACACCGTTCGAATCTAGAAACTTCAGTGCCATGATACGAATTTTTGCTGGTTCCATGGGATAGGCCAAAATGTCTTGAGTCGTACCGAGTACAATACCCGCGACATGCGTTCCGTGATTGTCGTCATCCATTGGATCATTGGTATTGGAGACGAAGTTCCATCCATGTACATCGTCGACGTAACCATTTCCGTCGTCATCGATGCCGTTACCAGCAACTTCTCCTGGGTTGGTCCAAATGGCTCCTGAGTCTTGAAAGATCTCGTGATTGTAGTCTACACCGGTATCGATCACAGCCACGATCGGGGGCGTTTGCCCTGACGTTGTCGCGGACCACGCATTGGCAAGTTGAATCGGCGCGTTGGTTTGAGCAAGTGCACCGACCGTCGAATTCGCGCCCACTGTTCCGCGGGCTTCATTCAACGTCATCGACGCTTCGGCTTGCGCTTTTCCAGGCGATCGCAAAATGTAGTTTGGTTCGGCGTACTCAACATCGGGATCGTTTTTCAAGTCATTCAATGTCTGCTTCATCTCGGCATCAGAGGACAATTTGAAGTGATGCATGTTGAGGCCCGACCACGAACCTTTCAAGGTCATCGCTTTTTCGGCGACGGACTTTCCAATGAATGCTTGTGATTTTAAGGTCTTTGAACTGCCCTTTAATTTTACGATGATTTCGCCAGGAACATATTCAGGTGCCGTTGACTGCGCAGAGGAAAGAACGGGGCTAAGGCTTAAAATTACGGCTAGCGCTACAGCATAAGAGGCTGATGCTCTCCACTTCGATTCCGCCGTAATACCCGCCATGATTCCTCCCAAACGTTCAGCTCGACCTTCTGAGAGGTCCATTTAGCCTATCGGCGAGGCCAGTGCTGGGCTGAAGCCGAGCTAGACCTGTCTCATCTTGAGACGCCGGAATGATTCGACTCCCTCGGAAATCGTTTCTTACCGATACACAGACGTGGCGCGTGGTAGATCTCACTTGACGAGAAGTTCTTCAATTAGTGGCGCTTCGGCCGCTGGCCTGCGCTGCTTTCCGCGCAGGGGCGCGGAACGATGTGCGGTTCTGTTAGCGACGGTTTTTTTGACCCTGCTTCCC
>JAXMMN010000469.1:0-5119 GCA_034366485.1 Bdellovibrionales bacterium | reverse complement strand
TTTCTTCGGACTGATGCCGTTTTTAATTTCGCCGACGTACTGGCGCTTCGTCCACAATCGTCTGCATCACGGAAAAACCCAGCAGACGATTCGCGATCCAGACGCGTTTCCAACGCTCCGAATTTACAAAAGCAGTAAATTTGTTCAGGCGATCTTTCCGTACACGCCAGGCTCTGGCCACAAACGAAGTGCTCTGTACTTCTTTTTCTGGCTTTCGTTCCATGAGTTCGTAGCGCAGATTTATTTGAGATTCCGCAATGGCGTATTTGATGGCATGAACCATCGCCGAGTATCTATCGAACTTGGACTTCAGATGGCGATCATGGGGGCGGCTGCGATCTACGCTGGTCCAGCGAATTGGCTATGGGTGGTTGTTCTTCCGATCGCGGCTCAAAACTATTTGCTGGTGAGCTATATCGCGACGAACCACAACCTCAGTCCGCTGACGAGTGAGAATGATCCGTTGGTGAATTCATTGACGGTGACGAGCCACCCAGTCGTCGAGTTTTTCACTTTGAACTTCGGCTACCATGTTGAGCATCACCTCTTCCCGACGGTGAGTCCTCGGCACGCGAAGAAGATCCATGCGGCACTGTTAAATAAGTTTCCCGAGTCCTTTAAAGTCATGTCAAAGTGGAAGGCGATGAAGGCATTGTACTCAACGCCACGAATCTACAAGTCGGCAAACGTTTTGGTTCATCCCGAAACGATGCGGACGTTTGACACGATCTAGAGGCATGAATGGGACGTATTGAACTGATCAAAATTCTCGAGGATGGCTCGATTGACGGCGATGAGATCCAGTCGACTTTGACATTGGATGAAATTTCGCAAGATGTTTGCGAGACAACGTCAGAAGCCTACAAGACAAAAGGTTTCGAAGAGCCTTGGCTCAGCTACCTCGCAGTTGTTGACGGCAACTGTGTGGGTACCTGCGGATTTCGTGCGCCGCCGGAGCTAGGGCGAATCGAAATCGAATGCTACACGTTTCCTGAATTCGAAGGCCGTGGAGTTGCAACCGAAATGACGGAAGCACTCGTGCAAATTGCGCTCAAGGAAAACCGCGATCTCACAGTCGCCGCTTACACCGAGCCGTCAAAAGGCGCGTCTGCGCGCGTTCTTGAAAAAAATGGCTTTTCCTTAGTTGGATTGGTCGGTCATCAAGAAGACGGTGAAGTTTGGGAGTGGGTCCTCTCTCGGGAATACCACTAGTCTCGTTCCGCAAGAGTATCATTTGTTTTCGACTCCCAGCCGCGACTTCTTACTAGCTTGAAGGAACTTCGATGAAACAAGAAAATCGCTATTATGCCTCCATGCAAAGCCCAATTGGAAAGTTGCATCTCGTCAGTGATGACGAGGCCCTTTTGTCTATTGGACTTGGCGGTGCGAAGCCGTCTTTGAAGTTCAATACATCGTCCACCGAATGTGGTGTGCTGAACGAAGCTGTAACTCAGTTGTCAGAATACTTTCGTGGCGAGCGAAAGAAATTTGATTTGCCGCTTAAAATGTCTGGCACAGCTTTCCAGTTAAGCGCATGGAAGTCCTTATCTCGAATCCCCTATGGGAAAACTATTTCCTATCGTGAGCAGGCCGAGAAAATCGGCGCCCTAAAGGCGTTCCGCGCCGTCGGATCCGCGAACGGTCGCAACCCTTTGCCGATCGTCGTTCCTTGCCATCGCGTGGTCGCTGCTGACGGGACACTTGGCGGATATGCCGGTGGACTAAAGATGAAAGCCCATCTTTTGGATCTCGAGCGCGGTGCACTTCACAAGGCTTAGACGGCTGATTGCTTCTATGGGCGCCTTGTTTTGTAGTCGGTATGTTCGCGCCACCACTTTTCCCCGGGCGGAACCGCCTCGCTTTTTCTGATCGACAAAAGTTCTCCTAACATCGGCGCACGAATTGAGACGTTCATTTTCTCGGCGAGGGAAGAAACCGATTCGATCGGATCGAACCAATCGTGAATCGACAAGTTGTACATTCCCCAATGCATTGGCAAAAACTGTTTCGCCCGTAGATCAATAGCCGCCTGCACGACCTCCTCCGGAAGGAGATGTACGTACTGCCACATTTGATTGTATTGTCCTGATTCCAGAAGAGCGAAGTCGAACCCCCCGTAACGGTCGCCGGCTTCTTTGAAGTGGGAGTGATATCCGGTGTCTCCGCTATAGAAACCACGTACGTTTTCGGTTTCAATCACAAAGCCTGCCCAAAGTGTTTTGAGTGAATCACTTAGACCCCGTCCAGAAAAATGCTGAGAAGGTGCGGCTGTGATTTTAATTCCTGACGTACTTTCTCCGCTACCACTTCCCATGGTGTCGCCGAAGGTTTCCCACCAATCAAGTTCCACAATTTGCGTGACCGGAATTCCGAAGCTTTCTACGCGGGCGCCAACACCCAAAGGCATAATGTAGGTTGCGGATTTTCCCGCCGCCTCGATCAGGCTTTTGAGAGAGGCCTTGTCGAGATGATCGTAGTGATCATGAGAAATCAAAACCAGGTCGATCGGTGGCAACTCGTCGAGCGTGAGGGGAGGTGGCTGAAAGCGGTTGCCGAGAAAAAAAACTGGGGCGACCCGTTTAGAAAGTGCTGGATCTATGAGGATGGTCTTTTCTGCGATTCGCATCAATACGGTTGAGTGTCCTAGCCAAATCAACCGCACATCAGACGGTTCTGAAAGTGGTGCGAGGAAGTCTTTCAGCACGGGCTTTATAGCGGGAAGTGCCGCAGTAGGGACCCGAATTTCTGGTCCCAAAAAATAGAGCTTCAGAAGTTTAAAGAAAGGCATTTTGCTTTGGAAATCTTGAGGATTTCGATTCTGAAATTTTCCTGTGTCCTTGTTGAACTGGGGTGACGCTTGTATGCGCTGAAGACGCTCGCCGGAAGGTGTGTCACCAAATTCGGAAGAAGCGTTCAGGTATAAAGCGGAGACCGCGAGAAGTACGACACAAATGAGACAACCAAGAACTAGCATAACAGTTTTCATCTTTCTCCTAGTTGCCGGACTTTAGCTCAACCAACGAATCAAATTCGGCGGGGGAAGGGCTAAAAAAAGTTTGGCCCCTGATTTCGATCTGCGAGCTATGTAAAAACATTCGATCTGTGCGGTAAAGGTCGATCATCCGTCGATTGTAGACCTGTTCTCCGTAGCGCCGATCGCCGACCAACGCATGCTTTTGCATCGCACAGTGTTTCCGGATTTGATGTTGTCGGCCCGTGACGAGTTGAAATCGACAGCGAGAAAAATACTTGTTCGAGGCGAGGACCTTGAATCTTGTTTCGGCAGCAATGCGATTGCCCGCTAAGCCAGCAGGGTTCGTTCGACCTTCGGCGCGATCGGTGATGGGTTGACGCCAAATTCCTTCGGATTCCTTGAGTGCGCCGCGAGTGACACCTTCATAGAACTTGCTGACCTTATCATTTTGAAACTCTTGAGCCCAAGTTGATGCGGCCTCGTTTGAAAGTGCAAACATTTGAAGGCCGCTGGTTTCTTTATCCAGACGGTGGACAGGAAACAAGGTTGCCACCCCGAGCTGAGTCATCAAAAGCGAAATGAGATCTGATTCGTATTCTTCCGCGTCGCCGTTGTGAATAGAAATACCTACGGGTTTATCAACAACCAGGATTTCGCGGCTTTCGAACAAGATCGGAATTTCTATCATTGAAAGCTGAGATCCCCGAGGTAGGCCTTTTTGCCGATATCGACGCCGTTGTGCCGAAGGATCGCGTAAGCCGTTGTCACATGAAAATAGACATTTGGCGCCGCGTATTGATGAAAGAAGTCCTCGCCCGTCATCCACTTTGATTCCCAGCGAGCATTCGTGATTTTTCTTTGTGAAGCTCCTGAGAAGTCGGTGTCTTTAAACCCCATCAAATATTGAATCACGCTATCAATGCGAGCCATCGCCTCAGCGAGGGTCTTTTCTTCGTCGGGATGTGATGGTGCCGTTGTACCAGTGAAACGGGCTGCGTTGAATTTTGCGGTGTCGCAAGCAATTTGAATTTGGCGCATCAGCGGAAACTGATCGGGCGCCAGGCGTGCCTGAAGCAACACTTCCATTTGGAATTTTTTATGGTCGGCGTACTCCGCGCCCTTTTTTAAAATTTCCTGGAGGTTTTTGAGCACCCGTACTTGCTGTTTTGTACAGAATTGAAAAATCGAAGAATCAACCGCAGGATTGGTCGTAGTGGCTTGCGACATGGCAGTACTCCCTTTTTGTGCTTTGGGTCAGATGTGTATCTAAGAACTCGCCCGAAGCTCGTCAAGTGTTACCGGAAGTTGATCTAGTTGCTCGGGTTGAGAGTTGAGTCGTTCTTGAAGCAGATTTTCAAGCCGTTCGACGCGCTCACTTGAAAGTGGGTGAGTGCTTAGAAATTGAAGTGAATGGCTGATCGTTTTTCCGGCGCCACCCATGACGGCTTCTTCGGTGTCGTGAAGCTTTTTAAAGAAAGAGATCATTCCTTTTCCATCAACTTTGGCGTTCTGCAGAAAGATCATTCCTTGAGCGTCGGCTTCACGCTCGTCGTCACGCGAGTGCTTGAGGGAGACTAAATCGGCGCCTTTGGCGATAACAATGGCCGCGTCGGCGCCGATGATCGTGCTTAGCAGGACAAGACCGCCGAGATACCCAAGTCGATTCGCTAAAGACTTAAACGTGTGGCGCCGTTCGACGTGGGCCATCTCGTGAGCGAGTACGCCTGCGACTTCCTCGACTGTTTCAGCTTTTCTAATCAAGCCTTCGTTCATCACTACTATTCCACCTGGTAGCGCGAACGCATTGACGTCGGAGCTTGGAGAGATATGAATGTCGAATTCGATGTCCTTTAGGCCCGGGTTTGACTTTTGAATGTGATCCGCAAGTTTTCGAAGGGCGAGAAGACTTTTCGAGGGCGTTTCCGTCTTGGAAACCGAATTGTCGGGGGTCAAAACAGGCAGCATCATCAGGCCGATTTTCCGCTCTTGTTGGTGCGACAGAGCGCCGTTCAGCCAGCTCATCGGAATAAACGACAGTAAGACCGGAACGGCCAGCAGTAAGAAAACAGTTAAAACAATCGGCGAGCTCGCAAGAGCCGCACGGATACGGGTTTTCGACTTGGCCTGCGCTGTGATTTCCTGGGC
>JAXMMN010000468.1:0-3498 GCA_034366485.1 Bdellovibrionales bacterium | reverse complement strand
AGATCATGCGTAGCGACCGCACGATCTGGCGGAGCGCGACGGACCAACTGCAATCGCTCAAGACGATCCATCGCAGTTTGAGCTTGCAACAATGTGATCCCAAGGCGGTGAGAAATGTCCGCCGCCTTCCACGTGAAGCCGTCGACCTCCAAAAGGTTAAGAATCGCAAAGCACCACCAATCCGATACAAGCCGGAAGCGGTCTTCATCTAAGCGCCGCAGATGAAGCGGCACAGCTGGAGAACGCAGGGGCGCAGCCATTCCAGATTCGCGCGCCTCTCGTTCGGTCGAAGCCGTCGCTGCCAGAACGAGGAGTTGCTTAAATTCTGCCGGACTTAAATCCAACGCTCGAGACACTTTTTGACAAGCTTTCGCGCTCATCGGTCGCTTCTCTCGAAGCACCTCACTCAACTCCCCGGGACTCATGCCCAGGTGTCGTGCGAAGGCTCGCAAGGAGTATCGAGGGTTCGTACTCAAGCGACGATCAAGTTCTCTTCGAAGGAAATCATTTACCGAGGTGGATTCAAATACTGATTCAGCCATGGAACCGTTTTAGCTGTTTTTGGAACACCTGGCGACCGCTTTTGGAACGTAGTGTTTCAAAAAAGAATCACACGCTGGTTCACTGTTCCTAAAGGCGTCCAACGTACGGCCTAACTAGCTAGAACTGCTCTACTTTAGAAACTCAATGACGGACGGGTCGACCTTGATAGACGCCGCATCCCACCGTGCAATTCTTAGCTCCGATCCCGACGTCAGTCGCGATAACGCAACATACGCCTGGCCCGGCTCCCACAAGCGCGAAAGGTCGACAGCTAAGCGATCCATCGTCGCTCCTTGAGCTTTATGAATGGTCGAAGCCCACGCAAGATTCACGGGAAAATTCGTCAACGTCGCAATAGGCTCACCATCGCCGTCCAACATCGAGAACGTGCTTTTTTCCAGCTCGATTCTTCTTCCATTGAGTAACTCAACCGAAAGTTTCTGTGGTTGAATTCGACGAACGTGCCCAGTTGATCCATTGACCCATCGATTCATCGGGTCATTCTGACGAATCATCACCAACGCATTTTCTTTGAGTTTCAATACGTCAGGGATCGGCGCCTGTTTTCGAAGGCTCTCGATCGCTTTTATATTGCCCGACGCGACGGTCAGAATAGAAGTCACTTCGCCAGGTAGGTCCTGCAGTCGCATTTCATTGAATTTGTCTGTCTGATCTCGCCGAGGAAAAAGACGAGTTCCCTCAAACTCAGTTTCGACAGGACCTGTTCGACTATCCAGGTAGTCGCGTACTTCCGGATCAATTACACCCTGTCGAACCTTCGCTAACACACGCATGTATTCCGGATCCTGACAGCGCACTTGCGTTTGTAAAATCTGACGATTGAACGCGGACCAATCCCAAACAGGGTCCAAAAAGGCCCAGCCTCCGCCTCGCGCGGGATCGCGCTCGACAGGTGGCAGTTGCGCGAAGTCCCCGACGGCAACAATTCGCAAACCTCCCCAAGGCAGATCGCTTTCTCGAACACGCCTCGCAAGAACTTCCGCGACCCGCAATACCGGACCGGCCAACATTGAAATTTCGTCGATGATCAATCCCTTTATCTGTCGCAAGCGGCGGACAACTTGGCGATTGCGCGAGGCGCGTTCAATCGTTTGCTCAGGGCCGCCCTCAAGAATTCCCAGTCCAAAAAAAGAATGAAACGTACGGCCGCCGACAAGAACCGCGGCGGCACCTGTGGAAGCCAAAATGGGATAGTCACGATAATCCAGCCCGCGTTGATAGTGCCGAATCAAATAGGACTTTCCGACGCCGGCACCGCCGGTGACGAAAACATTGGGCCGAGCCTGCGAATCGAGTGCCTCGATCGCGCGGGCCTGACAAGGTGTCATGGTCGGAGTTGATCCAATTTTAAATGCTTCAGGTGAACTTTCCATCAGAAGATGACAACTAACATGGGTCCCTCTATCGTGGCCAAATGGATTCAACGTCGTCTCGACCAGAAAAAAATCAACGGATGTCGAACGTCACCATCGTCATTATATTGGCTTTGGCTGCGGTGATTGTCATTTCCGCTTATTTTCTTAGCTCTCGAAATTCGCCAGAGACCGCGGGCGGCAATGTTCCAGAGCTAGCCCTTGCGACAACAACAGAAATTGATAGCTGGATTCTTGCAGAAATGAAGTCCGCCGAGGCAACCATTGGCGTCGTAAATGTCTGGGCCACGTGGTGCGAGCCCTGCCGCACGGAAATGCCCGAACTCGCGAAGTTTCAAAAACAGAACCCTCAGTGGCCATTGTTTTTAGTGAGTGCTGACAACGATCACGACCTAGAAACCGCGCGAAAATTTTTACGCGAATCGAAGGTGGAAATGCCATCGCGACTTCTTCGCGGTGAACAAAGTGCGTTCATTGAAGAGTGGCAGCGGCGCTCGAACACCGACCCACTCAAACAGTGGTCTATGAGTTTACCGGTTACGTTCTTTGTCGATCAAAATGGCAAAGTTCTGAAATTTATTGCCACCGAAACATCCCGGCAAGAGCTTGAGGCAATCGCCAATGGGTTGGCTCGTGAACTTCCTGCAGGCAAACCCGTCGCCCCTAACGCCCTATAGCCAAAGACGCCGCGCAGTATTGAGCAAGAGCGAGAAACGTTGTCTTCTAGCCCGTATGTCTAATTCTGTACAAAACTCTGTTTCGACCCTAGCTCCTGCCACGCGTCCGACAATGTCGGGGGCAATGACCAAAGTCTTTATCAATCGCACGTTGAACATGCGCAAAATCAAGTTCATCGGACTCGATATGGATCACACACTCGTGCGATATCATAGTCATGCCTTTGAAGAGCTGTCGCACAAAACGATGTGCAAAAAACTTGTCGATCAAAAGAACTATCCGAGCTCGATTTTAAATCTCAAATTCGATATGGATCTTGCGGTCCGTGGACTTGTCATCGACAAGAAAAAAGGAAACCTTCTGAAGGTCAGCCGCCACGGCGCCATCCGCGCAAGTTACCACGGTACTAAACCCATCGACTTCCCACAGCAGCAAAAGCTTTATAAGTCGACGTATATCGATCTTTCGGATGCACAAGCGTACACGGCCATCGACACTGCTTTTTCTCTTTCCGTCGCGACACTCTTTGCGCAATCAGTTGAGGTCAAAGACGCCGAAGGCAAAGACGCTCTCCCAGATTACGAAACGATTTCGTTGGATGTGATCGAGATGCTTGATCTCTCGCACCGAGATGGGTCGCTAAAAAATGAAGTCGCGTTGAATCTTGAAAAGTACATCATCAAAGACCCACTTGTTGTCGAGCGAATTGAACGCTTCAAAAAACACGACAAACGCTTTTTCATCGTCACGAATTCCGATTTTGGTTATTCGAAGCTGCTTTTGGATTATGCGATCAATCCATTCTTAAAGAACCACAAAGACTGGACCGAAGTTTTCGACTACGTCGTCACCCTCGCGCAAAAGCCACGTTTCTTCTGGGACA
>JAXMMN010000467.1:0-5472 GCA_034366485.1 Bdellovibrionales bacterium | reverse complement strand
CGTCGGAACACTGAACGAAGAGCTGCTATGGTCTGACGGCGAAAAGGAATCTAAGACCTGGATTCTGACTAAAACCGCCGAAGGTAAATACGAAGGCACGATGGGTGATGTCGTCGGGACAGCGAAGACGGAAGTTTCAGGAAACACTTTTCAAATGCTTTACGTCGTCAAGGTCCCCGTCGGTGACGATAAGAAAATCTACGAGTTCGATGTCGAAGATTGGATGCACATGATCGACGATCGAACCCTACTTAGCCGAACTACAATGACGAAGTTCGGTGTACGCGTCGCCAACGTCACCGTTAGCTACCGCAAACGCTAAGAGGGCCTGGCCTATTCGCTATTTCGTTTTTCGCCGAACGATCAGTTCGATGCTCTGGTCTGGCCCATGCGGTGGTCCTTGGTTTTTCCAACCGGTGTACTCTATCTGCCAGTTCTGCCAATCCACCGTTTTACCCTTATGCGCTTTGTGAAAAATCATTTGCGATTGATGAATCTTTCCGGTGTTCAAACTTAAATCTGCGATTGTATCGCCACCATCATCGTCATCATCATGACCGAACGACAAAACACTAACACCCAGTTCGTTACCTACAAAAACCGCTTCACCAAGTTTCAATTCAAACTTCTCGCCGGCCGCAACAGCCCGGACTGGCTCGATTCTAAACTCAACTCCCGCATCCTTTTTGTGAGGCGGCCCATTGTCTTCGCACTTTGTAAAGACCAGCCGAACGGCCCCGAAATCCATGGTGGTTTTGTCTGCCTTTTTATACCAGACACGAGAGCTTTGCGATCTTGCGAACTCACGCGGACCCGTGACTTGAAATTCAAAAAAAGGTCGGTCGCCCTCGTCAGTCATGCGGTGACCGTAGCCCAAATGCATGATCTGAATTTCGTCATTTACTTTCAAAATCTGATTGGGTTCCAACCTGTGGGTTTTTCCGGGCGCCATGATATTCTCCTTTTTCAAGGTTCCGCAACCCGCGGCAGTCTGAACCAGAAATAATCCAAATACCAATTTCAACGCGTGCTTCAGCGCTATCCTCATCATGGAAGTCGCGGAAATTTCGAGAAGTCAGGACGCCGTTTTTCGAGATACGCGTTTTTGCCTTCCGATCCTTCATCGCTGAGGTAGTAAAGCAAAGTCGCATTGCCTGCGAAATCTAAAAGTCCGATCTGACCATCGCAATCTGCATTATGAGCCGCTTTCAAAAAGCGAAGCGCCATCGGCGACAGCGCCAACATTTCACGGCACCATTGCACGGTTTCAACTTCGAGATCTTTCAATGGAACGACGGTGTTGACGAGGCCCATGTCCATGGCTTGTTTTGCGTCGTACTGACGACACAAGAACCAGATCTCCCGAGCTTTCTTTTGTCCAACAATTCGAGAAAGGTACGAGGACCCAAGTCCACCATCAAACGACCCAACTTTGGGACCTGTTTGACCAAAGCGCGCGTTTTCCGCGGCGATTGATAAGTCACAGACCACGTGAAGTACATGTCCGCCACCAATCGCGTAACCAGCGATCATCGCGATCACGGGCTTAGGGCACGAGCGAATGGCCTTTTGCATATCGAGAATGTTTAAGCGTGGCACACCGTCGCCACCAACATAACCACCCTCACCGCGGACGCGCTGGTCGCCGCCTGAGCAAAACGCCATGTCGCCTTGTCCAGTCAAGATGATGACGCCGATACTTGCGTCGTCGCGCGCAACGTCCATGGCATCCAACATCTCTTTCACGGTTTGCGGACGGAAGGCGTTTCGAACTTCAGGGCGATCGATAGTTATTTTCGCAATGCCTTGACCATCCGTCTCAAGCCGGATGTCGGTGTACTTTTTAAAGCGACTTGGTTTCATCGCCTTCCACTTCGCCGCAGACTTAATCGTCGATTTGCGCGGATCCGTTTTTGGTGCCGAAGCTTTAGTTTTTGATGAAGTTTTCTCGCTAGTTTTTTTCGATGGGCGACGAGCAGTCATGAAGCCTCCGGCGGAGCGTTATTTCAAAAGTGATTAATGGAGTAACAGGTTTATAGACCTCTGAGAAGTGTGGAAATTTCGGAAGCGACATCTTCTGGGGCTTCCGTTAACACCCGATGTCCAGAACTAAACGAAAGCCGATGCCTAATCGCCTCCGCCGAGTCTTTTACCCAGGCAGTTGTCAATTCTGTGAACTTCACGTCTTCCGAACCTGTCATAACCGTCGTTGGGTGCCCCGACTTCGCCCAATCAGTTAATTCTTGGCGATAGTTCGGCTGCTTCGCCAAGGACCATATTTCCATCGCGCGGGCCCAAGCCTCGCGGCGACCTTCAAGAGTGCGCGAAATTTCTGACAGCCTTGTCACGTCGGCCGTTTTCAGTATGGTTCGTGAGCCCGGCTTTAACACCTCTTGGTCGTTCCACTTTCGCCAAGTCTCCGCCCATGGATCTAGTCGCATTCTCGCAGCCCACAGATGGTCGAATTTCGCTCGAGCGTCCCGCGCCGCCTGATCGTCATCGGCCAAACCAGGGTTCATCGAAATAAAAAGGGCCGCCTTGTAGAGCTCCGGCGCCGCTAATACACACGACGCTGCAAGCCTGGCTCCCATCGAGTAGCCTACAATCATGACGGGCTCTTGGCGCTCTTCGCTTAAAATCTGCACCGATCGATTCATAGATTTCGCAAACGACTGGAAATCTTTTACCTCAGACCGCGTCGCCCAGATTGATAGATCCGGAGTAACGATATCGACTTTTAACTGATCACCGATTTTTTTCCAGTCACTGGGAATGCCAAAAAAACCATGAAGTCCAATCACGATCATTCGACTGTTCTCCAAAATTCTTCCGTGGCTTTGGCGTCTGGCTCAAGTTCCAGAACTACGCGCTCTGGAAGAGACAGTCCGGCCAAACGACTGCTGTCGGTGCAATGTTCGTAGGAAAAGCCCCACATCGCGGCCCAGTTTTTAAATTTCAATGAATGCGGGTTTTCGAAGGGCGCAGACCCGCTGGGAGAGGACTTCAAAACTTGGCGGAAAATCAAGCCACCAGAATTGTTGAGGACCACGACTCTCAACTTGGTGCCACCCAAGAGCTTTGCGGCCCACAGCCCTGAAAGATCGTAGAGCGCTGTGAGATCCCCAACAACCACCCAGAGCTCGTTCAAACGCACGGAATCAGAATGACCTGAGGCAATTCCAAACGCCGTTGAAATCTGTCCGTCGATTCCGTTGACGCCACGGTTTGCGAAAATCGGCTGCACCGATGGTTGTCGAGTAGCCACCCAATCCCACCAGCGAATAGGTAGACTGTTGCCAACATAAATCAGTGACGAAGGCGGAATAATTTCGGAAAGGGAACGAACAAAGCTCGGTTCCGATTGCGGCAATTCCGACAACACACGTTCCAGCTTTTTGGCACTCGCCTGGTCTTGCAAAAGTAAGTCGGTCTCTGATTCCGCTCCATGCCCTGCCGAACTACTTTCGACATCTAAAAGCGCTCGCAATCGCTCGGGCCAATTCAAAGTTCCAGCGGTAAAAAGCTCTCCTCGCCCCATGCCTGAAAAACGCAGTTTCGAAACGGAGTACGTTTGCGTCGAAACGGAAGGATCATCCAGATCGCGCCACACGCGTGTCGTAGGAATGCTACCAAAGCGAAACACTTGCGCGAGACGCTGTGTCCGAATCCAGCGCTGTAAGTCGCGATCGCCTGACTTCAATTCCAGAAGCGAAAATCTTGGATCGCCCCTAAGGCCGGACGTCGCCTCTAACAAGCATGGTATTTGTTGGCGCAAAATAAATTTCGCAACTTGATCGCGTTCATCGGCGCTTAAACCACCAACGATCGCGACTCCGCCACCCAAAGAACGCCGCTTCAAAGCTGCGCGGAATTCTTCGTCTTCGGTCGCCGAAAGAAGATCAACCGTACCTGGAATTCCCGAAACAATTTCGACTTGAGCGACCTTCAATGCTGAAGGATCGATTTTTAGTTTATTACCAGCGAGTGAATCTTGATCGATCAAAAGAGGCTCTTCGAAGCAAAGATTGAGGTGAATGGGGCGTCGGCAAGACAGCGGCAGCGCAATATCGACCGCCGATAGCTCGTCGCCCTCTTCAAGATCAAAGGACGCTTCCGAAAACCGTGCGAAGATTTCGTTTTGATCGATTGATTGCGGTGCGCCCGTCGAGCGAAGCCTTTTCGGACGATCCGCCGTCAGCGCGATCAGTGGAACTCCTGAAAAATCTGCCTCGGCCATCGCCGACTGAAGTTCCGTGACCGCTGTTCCCGAGGTCGTAACAACGGCCACCGGTAGGCCCGTTACGCGCGAAAGACCAAGCGCAAAAAATGCGGCCGACCTTTCTTCAAAAAAAGAATCGACTTGAATATCGGCCTTCTGTTTTGCAATGGCATCAAGAGCCACAACCAGCGGCGCATTCCTCGCACCAGCGCAAACCACAAAACGACGAACGCCGACTTCGATCAGGCGGCTCAGGATTTCGACCGACCAGCCGAGAGGCCGTCTCATCTCGTGACTCAAGCCAAAGGCTTGAAGCACGGAACTGCGTTTTGCTGAAAGCTCTTGCCACTCTTTTTCAAGCTGACTGGCTTTCACGATTCCACAGCCTGAGCCCACTTCGAGCTTCAGCAAATCAGGCCCCAAGCTCTTCCAACGGAACTGGCGGATCGCGACAACCGCCTCCAAACGACTTCCCATTTTTACAGCGAACGGAGCGCCAAAACCACGTCGAGAAACTGTCTGAAGATTTTCGATTTCACGAAGCAATGTCAGTTTTGAATCACGCGGGGCTGTACCCAGTGCCGGCGTCGGATGAAGCACTTCAAGTAACTTCCATTTCGCCTCGTTCAACTCTCGTTCGCCGCTCGATTGCGGGCGAACTTGTGCTGTGATTGGTGTCACGAGGTGAAGTAGTTTGCGAAAACGACGAGCTTCAAGTTTTCTGACAACCACTTTTTCAAGGTTTGTCTGATTTTTAAGAATGTCTTCCAAATCCTTCACAACATACTGGTGCTCGGTTTGCTCTTTTTCGTCGCTCAGAAGCTCGCGGGAAGTCGTATCAACAGCGGAAGCTGTCTCGCCACTGAGAGATTTCGTTCCCGCAACTGCCATTGTCTGAAGCTTGTCGCCGTCGAAAGTCACGAGATCCTCGGGTGTTAATCCCAAGTACCCCTCGCTCGAATTCCATCGACCATAAAGGCGAGCGCGATTTCCCTTCGCTGCCTGAAGGCCGAAGCGAAGCCGCTGAACCAACCATTCTGTTTTGTCGTTGGTCGCAGTTTGTCCTTCAAGGAAAACCCAAGGCACGGCCTTCTTGAACGCGCTTCGAGACTGAATCAATTCGAACGTTTGATCAAAAATCTTGCGAGCCGAATCGGTGCTGATCCATGAAACAAAGCTTGTCGCCAAGGTCTGATTGCGAAACTCAGAACGAAGGGCCATTTCCAAACTCATTCGCTGGATCGGCATGGACC
>JAXMMN010000466.1:0-1786 GCA_034366485.1 Bdellovibrionales bacterium | reverse complement strand
AAAGTTTGACGACTGAAGAGGCTACGGTTTTGTTCTCGCCACGAAAATCAACTATTTCCACCTCATTGCCGATGGCACGGCTTGCAACACTTCATTGCTATAGAAAAATAGCGACTGAAGAATTGCGAATGCATGCCTGGAGGCGGAAATGAAAACACTCAAACCACGCAAAATGAATGGCAAAACGTCTGATCGCGCCAACAAATTGGCGATCCTCGTTCTCGCAGCCGCATTGGTTCCGACGCTTGCCTCCGCAAACGAACTTCGCAATGCGCCAAATGCTGCCGCAGATGAAACATCCAAGATCTCGAAGGACTATTCTAAGTTCTTCACGGGCTTTCAACATCTTCCCAAACGGGCAGATTCAAACGGAACTCCTATCCACATTTCTGGCCGCGCGGTCGACGAATATCGCGTGACCGAACACAGTGGAAAAGTGGTCGTCGCTAAGTCTTCTTTCCTAGGTGAAAATGCGGATAAATTTCGACTTCGCGAGGAAGAGGCGTGCGCCGATCAACAAGCCGATGAAATCAAATCTATCAGCAATCATCCAAAGTACCGCGCTCTCGTAAATGCGGGAGTATTCAGTGCGGTCGACATTGATGTCCAATTTTCGACCTACACATCCGAACGAATTCGAATTCCAACAGATGCAGAAATTCGCGAAGATCTCGTCAGTCACGTTGAATCACGTTGGTCGAAGCCAACCTATGAAGTGTACAATCTCGAAAAAGACGGCGTCCAAGTTGAAAGTGGGAAGATCGTTCTTCGCCCCTATTTCACAGGCTTCACAATGACCAACGCCATTAACAAGCCTGGAATTCCAGTTCGCAAAAGTTCCGGCGACAAAGAGTACACGTTCATGTGCACTGTCATTCCGAACAGCGAAATCTTGGTGTTGATGGATCGCATTCGCCTTGGTGCGAAGCAATTGCTTGCAGCTTCGCGTCCGCTACCCGAGCCACTGCGCTTGATTCCGGCGGAAGTCGTTGCGCCGCAAGAGCAGTATGCACCGCAAGCTGCTCCCGTAGAACGAAAGCCAACGTCCCGCAAAGTATTAACGATTCAGTAAAGCAGTAACCCAAGCTGCCTGAGAACTTCGACGACGTTCCAAAAAAATACGACCGCGACAAAGATGGCGGTCGTTTGAAAGGCGAAGGGACCCAAGAAAAAGCGCTGCGTAGCGCTTTTTCCTTTTAATGAATTCACCTTTGCGTACCACTTTCTTCGGGCCCAGCCCCAGAGTGCCGCAGCACTTAACAGTGAAAAAATAGAAATGATGCCGACGATGACTCTGCCAAAGGCTCCAATGAGTGCTTCATTCTCGCTTGGTAAATGTGCGAGTTGCTTGTCTTGATTGATCTTCCAAACATCGATCGGAAATTCCTCCGATCGGTGCTGGCCGATTGCATACGCTTCCCACTTTTCTGGGAACCCTTCGGCACAAGGCACGTTTTTCAAGTATTCCTGCGCCGCCAACTCGATGCCCGGCGCAAATACCACTTCGCTGGTTCGCAACTGCGCGGTGTTCAGTATCTCATCTTTTACGCGACACTTTTCGCTAAAGCCGATCACATAGCGATTGAGTCCCGTTTTAAACTGATACTCATTGAAAACTTGAATCGGACCAGATCCTGATTCAGTTTGTGCCAACCGAATTTGGTAGACCTGAAGAAGATTAGACTTCGCTTCCGATTGCCTCGCGCGAGCACCAAAAGTGACGAAGTTCCTAAAGCCCTGGATCGTCGAAAAAATCAGAAATACAAAAAGCAGATCGACGAAGAAG
>JAXMMN010000465.1:0-7888 GCA_034366485.1 Bdellovibrionales bacterium | reverse complement strand
TTCGTTGGTCGCGAGGAATATGGCGACGATATCAAGCAGGCAGTCACGTTTTTGCGAGGTAGAGATAAACAGATCGTACGCGATCTAACGAAAAAAATGAAACAGGCTTCCGAGGATGAGCGCTATGAAGCGGCGGCCAAGGTGCGTGACTCGATTGAGGCTATCAAGCAGATTCTCGAGCGTCAGGCGGTCGTCAACGACACAAGTGAACTAGATCAAGACGTGGTTGGTTACTTTGGCGACGAGCGTGGAACTTTAGTTGAAATGATCCACATTCGTAGCGGTCGAGTGATCGGGAACAAGGGGCACTTTCTGCCGCTTCTAGATTCGAATTCAAAAGATGAAGACGTGCGGGAGTGGCTCACTAGCTACCTCAATCAGTACTATGATGAGGCACTCATTCCGGATGAGCTCTTGCTTCCCGTTGATCTCGGGCGTGATCTGACCGAGTTGATGTCTGCTGTGTTTGTCGAAAGGAGTGGACGAAAAGTAAAAATTCGTTTTCCGACCGATGCGTCTGGAAGTAGTTTGTTGGATCTAGCAGCAACAAACGCCAAAGAGCACTTTGGTGGTCATGTCGACAAATCGGAAATGAAAAAGAAAGCACTTGAAGAGATTCAAGAGCGCTTGAAGCTTCCGTCTGTGCCATTGCGAATTGAATGTTTTGATATTTCCACTTTCCAGGGTGCTGAAACTGTCGCCAGCCAAGTGGTGTTTGAGGATGGCGTACCGAACAAAGATCAGTATCGTCGCTACAAGATAAAGACTGTTCAGGGAACCAACGACTTCGAGTCGATGCGCGAAGTTTTGACGAGAAGATTTAAGCACACGGAATTAGATTTGCCTGATCTCGTGGTGATCGATGGTGGCAAAGGTCAGCTTGGAATTGCGACGGAAGTTTTCAAGGAGATTGGACAACCTGGAATTCCAGTCGTAGGCCTGGCAAAGGCGCGAACGGATTCGGACTTCAGTTCGAGTGAAGTGCGCGGATCTGAGGAGCGATTTTTTTTACCGGGACGGCAGAATCCAGTTATTTTCAAATCAAGTTCGGAGGCCTTTCGAATACTTGTCAGCATCCGCGACGAAGCCCACCGATTTGCGATCACCTACCATCGCAAACTTCGCGAGTCGACGTCGCTTGAAAGTGAATTGGATCAGATCACAGGGCTGGGCCCAGCGAGAAAAAAGACGCTTTTGACGGCGTTCAATTCAATCGATGAAATTCGATCAGCCGATGTCGAAAAGATAGCGAGTTTAAAAGGATTTAATCGGGCCTCCGCGGAAGTCCTATTGGAGGAACTCGCTAGGGCGGATTTAGGTTCTGACACTGCCGGCGAAGAGTAAGTGTCCGATAAAAGTGTCCGATAAAAGTGTCCTAAAGAAGTGTCTACGAACGTGACAGGTGGCTGGCGCAGATTGGCTTTTGTGCTTCAAAGACGACTCTGGACTTGTCCTCGGCTTTATTTGTAAATACCTGAAATTATTGATTATTTACGATTGCGCGGATGGCTTCCAGGGAGGCTTTCTTGCGTGCATATCTGTTGCTCAGTTGAAGGGTGTAGAGCTTTGTTCTTATCGCCAAATGGCGAGAGGGGTTTTCAGATGATGCAACCTATCCTTCCCGTTTTCTTGTCAGTCGTTTTGGTCGCGCTTGGTTCAATTCTGCCATCCGTTGCGATCTCGAAAGAAGCCAGTGAAAATGAAAACGGACCGTTTGAACATCTGGATAAGTACAACGGGATAACTGTGACAGTTGCAGCGGGCGCGGCACTTGCGGCGGATCAGTATCGATATCGCCGTTCCTTGGATGCGCTTCACGCCGTTCAATCGCACTCAACGACTGTTGTAAAAGGAACGGGCGCAACACTTTTAAACAGATCATCGGATAAAATTGTCGATTTGATATTGAGTGATACTCGTCATGGCGACGTCGTGTCTATCGACTACACACCAGGTACAATTGATGAGCTTAAACACACAGTTCAGGGACTTAAAGATTCGGAACTTGCGTGGGAAAGACGCGTGGATGTGTTGTCCAAAGAATTGAAAGCGATTGAACGTCGCAAGACTGTCGCGAGACATCAGTTGGCTGAACTTCCATTAAAGGAAGAATCTCGGGAAGCTCGAGAACGTGCGCAAACTCGACTTGCGGCCGCAGAGCGAGAGTTTGCATTTGTGAAGCAGGCTGAATTGGATGCACAAGCGAGAATGCATCATGCGCGCGGGCTTTACGCCGCTGAAAGATTAAATTTAGAATCTTCGATCAAAGGTGCCGAAGCGGATGCAGCCAGAGGACGCGCCATCAATCCAAAAGTAATCACAACAGTTGTTCGAATTGACTATCCAGTTGATGAAACCACGCGAAAGCAACTGCTAACGTTTGTTGATCATGTGACAAGCTCGAAATTGCCACGCGAGGCTAAGCAGCAGATGCCTCGCGTAAAGATCACTCGAGTCAATATGCCCGATCTGAAGGGTTCGTTGAAGCTCTTGAAAGACGCTCGCCGAGGAGTATGGGGCGTGGGACTGGCTGCGATGGTTGCGGTGGAAGAAGTGACGACGGGATATTTGGCAGATGGTTTACGTGAATCATTAGCGCCAGCCAACGCCGTGAGCTCGCAAAATTCGAGAACTTCACGTTAACCCACAGCTTTAAGCGGTTAGTTCAAGGTAAACAGACGCTTTCGAAGTTTGATTTTGCATGCGTCACATTCGGCATTTTCAATGACAGTCAGCTGAAGAAAGTCGATCAAGTGATCGAACTTCAGCTGATCTCCACAAAGACAGCAACAGTTTTGATCTTGCAGAAAGATTTCTCGAGGACTCATAGCGTCTTCTGGGTGCCCTGGGCCGCGCGCAAGATCGTCGTTTTCTAATACCGGGAACTCAAGATCGAAGTCGGATTGGTGTCGGGACATGGTGGTTCTCCTGACAAACCTATCGGCGTCCGGTTTATTTCCTCGAGAGGTAAAATTTGCCGCTATGACAGGGCGCACTGCCTAGTTACAGAACGGGCCTCGGCCGACTAGGTTGAGCGCCAATGGCGAATCCGCAGGCTCTGCAAATAGCTCGATATTTTGAAAAGGTCTTAGGGCTCTCGAAAGTCGAGGCGGGATTTTTTGCTCAAGAGTCGATCTTGCCTCAGCAAGTGGAAGCGGCTGTGGTTCCAGTGAAATGTTGGCTGATTGATTTTCATCAAAGTGATTTGCCATCAGTTCAACCTACGATTTTAGAAATGGCCTCAAAGCTGAAAGCCGCAATCGAGGCCGAGTGGGTGAAGCACGGACTTTCGGGTCAGGTTGCAGTCGAATGGCTGACGGGTGACCAGTACAAGCGCGCCGGCAACGTCGGACATGAAAAGGGGCTCGTGATTTTTTTCGGGGAGCTTCGAGAAAGCGAACGGACTCATTCGCCATCCAGCGTTGATGTTCTGGTGCCGCGGCTAGATGAAATGAATCTCAATCCGTCCTTAAAACGCGATGCTTGGCGCAAAATCCAATCTGAGATTGCGCAGTTCAGCGCGGGGTTAGGCGCAGGCTAGATAAAGCCTAGACCTAGGTCTAAAGTTCCTGACCGCATTCTTCTGTGCTTAACGGGCTGGGCGAAAGTCGCAAGACTGATTCGCAGTGAGCCTCCTAGGAAACTTCCACACCCTCTTTTCAAAGATCCCACTCGTAGCGACTATTGTTGCGTCGATGGTTGTGGCGTTGCCGTCGTTCGTATTTTTTCTGCCTCTGGAATTGCGGGCCGAGAATCTCGTTGTTCCAGCCCAGGTTTCAGTTCGCCTTCGGCCACTGAAGGGGAAAATTTCGATTTCTGGAATGGAGCTTCGGATCTTTGATCAAAGTTCTGCGCAGGTGTTAACGACGCGTGGCTATGATCGGCTGCATGTGGACTATAGAAATTCTGGATGGCAGTTTTCAGACGCTGCAACAGGTGAAGTCCTTTTGAAGGTCCCAGGTAGGCAAATCGAGGTGTCGGGCGAAACCTTACGTGTTGATTTGCGCCCCGCGCCTGATCGAATTCGTCTTGTAGCCGGCGAACGGGAAAGCCTGCCTGTGAATCTCGTCGGTCTTCTAACTTTGGAAGACTATGTTGAAGGCGTGGTCAGTGCGGAAGTTCCACGTGACTGGCCGCTAGAAGCTCTGAAAGCTCAGGCGGTCGCCGCACGATCATTCACGCTCGCGAAACTGCGAGAACGCGGCGAACGTCGATCGTCTTGGCAGCTTGAAGCGTCGATCATGGATCAAGTCTTCGACCATTCACGTAGGCATCAAATGGCAGCACGTGCCGTGCGAGAAACACGAGGTCAGTTCTTGGCCAGTGTCAGTTCAAGTACTTATCGAGCGGCGACGACGCACTATCACTCGGATTGCGGGGGGCAAACGGACGAGCCTTCGGACGTTTGGGGTGGTGGCGAAAATATCGGCACGGCGAAAGATCTTTGTCCCAAAAGTGCTCGCACCAATTGGCGCCTGGTCACGTCGTTGGGTGAAATTTCATCGAAACTTAGAAGCGAGTCGCTGATCAGCGGAAGTTTTCGAGTAGCAAAATTGGAAATCGAAAAGCGATCACCTGCAGGTCGCGCGCAAGTCCTTCGGCTGACCGATGATGCGGGCAAGGCCATTCGTGTGACCGGCGAAAAAATGCGTTCGGTTTTTGGCTACATGAACCTTCGCAGTACTTTGTTTGAAATCAATGCCGCGTCAGCAAGTCGCATTGAATTCAGTGGTCGCGGTTTTGGTCACGGCACGGGCCTTTGCCAGTGGGGATCGCGGACGCTGGCGCTCAATGGGAAAAGCTATCAAGAAATATTGAGTCACTATTATCCAAAGCTTTCGCTCTCGCCCGCACATTCAAAAGCTCTTTAAAGCGTTTTTAACTGGCGTCCGCTCACTTGCTCGTGTCGGCCCGCCAGCGGGCCAGCAGGCGTGTTGCTAGACTCTCCTGGAAGAACTAGGTGGGGCTGTAGTAGCGCCGCGATTTCAGGCCCCTTTGCGGAATACTCCAACGTTGCCGTTTTTGGCCGCTTGTCAGCCTGTGGGCGCCCGAAAGTGTCACCTTGAAACGCTTTCCTGACTGTTTAACTTTGAGACGATTTCCATAAAAATCAATAAAAACAATTAGTTACGACGACATTGGAAATTCTTTCAAGGTCGGCATCCGCCTCGCATTGATATGTCGGTAGGTGGAAGTTTTAGAAAGGTAACAGGGGAACGAGTATGAAACCGCTAATGATGATTCTGACTCTAGCAATGCTGATGAATGTCGGCTGCGCGCAAGAGAAAAAGACAGAAGCTGAAGCACTAGCACCCGTTGTGGATGTTGATTGCACACGTGGTTGCGACGCTGGTGGAGATATACCAGGTGCTCCGGATGGATCAGGCGGCGGAAGCGACGGCCAAGGTGGTTACTACTCTGGTGCTACGGCTGCGCTAACAAATGTCACCAACTTGGGACAAATGTTTTTCAACTCTTACCCGAACAGCCCGCAGCAGATTCAAGTCAACGTCGACATGAATCGCACAAAAGACAGCGTCATCATCAGTTATGTCGACGGTGGAAAAGTTGTTGAAGCGGCAATGGGTGTTCAAAGTCCTTACTCGGGCCGAGTGAACACGCGTTACAACGGCTGGGTTACTGAAGGTTCGTCGCGCGTCTACAAAGGATTCTTTCAAGACGAATACGGCGCGATTGTCGTGATCATCGATAAAGTGTTGAACGTCGGTGATGGTACAGCGGCTCCGTTTGTTGGTGGTTCGATCTGGTTCCAAAACTTTGGCGACAACCCAACATACGATAATCCGTACTATCGCTACTGGGCACAAGTCGGAATCACGTGCTGGGAAATCACTTACGGTCCTTACGACTGCCGATCGTTCCTGGTCTCAGGCGGAACGGGTGGAACAGTCAGCATGACTTCAAGTGCAACGCCAACAACGCGCGGTGAAACACGAACGAAGTCGTACCAGAAGCTTGGTGAGTTCAACGGTCTCTCGCGAGCCTTGGCGAACCTCCCAGCTCAATGATTTTGAGTTTGAAAGTTAAAGTTAACGATTAAGAATTTTTGAAATGGAGAAGTAAAATGAAACAATCGAGCTATTATCGAAAGATGCGGCTCTTCACGTATGCGGTCGGCGCCCTTGTGGTCGCAGTGATGGCAACAGCGTGTGGAAATAAAAACGAAGGCGGAGGCCAAGTGGCCGTCACTCCAGGTGGAGTCAGCGGATCTTGTGTCGGTTGCCCAACGGCGACAACACTTCTCGCTTCCGGTACAGGTCGATCGTATTCCTATGGATACGGCGCTGTTTCAGGCGAATTGTCTCTGCAATTTTACGGCGACACGGCGACACTCGCTCAATACGGCGGCGCGCAGTACGCAGGTAGCTACCGCGGTTCTGTTGTAGCGGGCGGCGTTTTCCGCAACCGTGAAGCTCGTGTTGCGACGAGCGCATGGGCAGGTTGTAACCTTCCAGTGGGAGATTATGCGATTTCGACAACTCAGCCAGGTCAGTGGAGCGGTCAAGTTTTCTCGACAATCGGGATGAGTTCGACCAGTGGTCCGGTCGCTTTGACGATCCGAATGTATCAGAATTCTGTGACTTCGGCTGTACCAGCGCTTGTTGACTACGCTGGAGCGCAGTTCCCGTATCACCTCGTCACTCAGATGGAGATTACTTCTTCGGCTGGTGGAACTTGTGTGTACTACATCGATGGTCGATTCTAAAAAAAATGATAAGTGTTTAAAGTTTTAGTTTAGGTTCTCGTACACCCCCCCCCAACCACCCCTAGCGCAGCTAAAGTCCCCCCTTTAGCTTCGCTTTTTTATTCGTCGTCTCAAATTTATTTAGTTCTTGTCGAACACCATCACAGTTTGATTTCATAACGACCATGAACGAAGCGTCGACGACCGCACCAGCTCTTCGAATGTGGATCGAGTTTTTTGATGACCTTCAAAACATTCGCGGCCGTTCTTTGAACACCGTCATGGCCTATCGCCGCGACTTGGAAATCTGGGAAGACTACCGCCGAACTCACCACGACGTTCTTGGATTCTTCGAGTTCATGAAGACTCGCGGACTTTCGACAAGATCTCAAGCGCGAGTAATCTCAAGTCTGCGGACGTATTTTCGCTTTCTTGAGGCACAAGGGTTGGCAGCCCCCGAGCTTCGTGAATTGCGTCCGCCCAAAGTAAAAGCGGGACTACCAAAAAGCCTTTCAGCAGAAGAGTTCCAGAGGCTCTACGATGCCGCCGAAAGCGAAAGCTTGGCCAAGACGGCGCGTAACCGTATCACGCTTTTGCTTTTGTACGGCCTGGGTTGTCGAGTGAGCGAACTCATTTCTTTGAATCTCTCGGACTTCAATGAAACCGACCAATGGCTTTCCATCTTTGGAAAAGGCGGCAAAGAGCGCGCCGTTCCGCTCACGAAAAACCTAGCAGGTGAACTTCGTGCGTATTTAGTTGCAGCAAGGCCGCAGCTTTTGAAGGATGCGACCGACGCGGTTTTGATCAACGATCGCGGACGCAGACCGTCGCGAGTCGACGTTTGGCGCTGGCTTGCGACCTGGTCGACAAAAGCTGGATTTCAGGAGCCTGTGAACCCGCACCGTTTTCGACATGGCTGCGCCACGGCACTTCTCGAATCAGGAGCGGATCTCCGGTCGATTCAAGTGCTTTTGGGTCACGCATCGATTCAGACAACGCAAATCTACACGGCCGTCGCAGGTCGCACGATGGTTGAGACGATCGCGGAGCATCACCCGATGTCAGGACTTGAATCACGACTCGATCCGGATCTCGGAAAAATCTGACTCTTTCTCGGACAGGGTTTATCTCAACTCCAATATTGAAGTGTCTGCGCTTTGCTAGCATCGCTCAACATGATGC
>JAXMMN010000464.1:0-1184 GCA_034366485.1 Bdellovibrionales bacterium | reverse complement strand
TACGATTTGAGAAAGTAAAGTGTCGGATCCGACTTTCGTTGCTTTCATCACAAAGCTTCCGGTTCCGTTCACGGTTGCACCGGTAACGGAGTCGCCTTGGTCCTTTTCAACTGGAATCGGCTCACCGGTTATCATTGATTCGTCGACGAGACTTCGCCCTTCGGTGATCTCACCGTCGACTGGTACTTTCTCGCCAGGGCGCACGCGAAGTAAGTCGCCGAGATGAATGTGCTCGACCGGAATATCTTCCTCAGAACCATCGGCGAGAATCTTCTTTGCAGTCTTCGGCGCCAATCCTAGTAGTGCGCGAATCGCGTCTCCCGTTTTGCTCCGCGCGCGGAGTTCGAGGACTTGTCCTAAAAGTACAAGTGTCGTGATGACAGCTGCAGCTTCGAAATAAAGTGGAACCATTCCGCCGTGAACTTTTAAGCTATCCGGAAACAGTGAAGGGAAGAACGTTCCTACAAGACTAAATAGGTAGGCCACTCCAGTGCCGAGCGCGATCAGAGTAAACATATTGAAGTTTCTAGTCTTCAGCGAAGACCAACCTCGCTCGAAGAACGGGAAGCCACCCCAAAGTACTACGGGGGTAGCGAGAACAAACTGAATGGCAGCGTTTATCCAAGATGGAATTGCGTGCTGAACGGGCTGTCCGGGAATTAAGTCTGACATTGCTAGCAACAAAAGAGGAATGGTCAGCGGGATACTGATCTTAAGGCGCTTCGTGAAATCAACAAGCTCTGGATTTACTTCTTCAACGAGACTCACTTCTTCTGGCTCTAACGCCATACCGCAAATCGGACAATTACCTGGACCCTTTTGGCGAACCTCGGGATGCATTGGGCACGTATAGATATTCTCTTTGTCGGCAGCACTTACTTCCTTCGGTGCGCTAGCTTTGGCGAGATAGGCGCTAGGGTCCGCATCGAACTTCGTCTTGCACTTTGGGCTACAGAAGAAAAAGTCCTGTCCGTCAAAATTGCTCTTCCCACCTTTGGCTGTAGCGGGATCGATCAACATTCCGCACACCGGGTCCTTAACCTTGATATCTGTCAGGTGGGTGTCGCCGTGGTGATGGTGACTATCCCCATCTATAGAGCAGTGCTCATGGGTTTCCTGTTTTTTAGTCGGTTTCACCGAGCAGCAGCTATCAGTCTGATGGTGCGTGTGATCTTCCTGTTTCA
>JAXMMN010000463.1:0-2926 GCA_034366485.1 Bdellovibrionales bacterium | reverse complement strand
TCGAGTACTTTATCGAAGTTGGCACCGAGATGGATTCAAGCGTCAGTGCTGAAATTCTGCATTCGGTTTTTTTACCAACATCGCCACTTCATGACGGTGCTGTCATTATACGAAACGGTCGAATTTTCGCTGCCGGATGTTTTTTACCTCTCTCGAAGAATCCGGCACTTGATAAAAACTTAGGAACTCGGCACCGAGCAGCTATCGGTCTGACGGAAGAAACAGATGCAATCGTCATCGTGGTGAGTGAAGAAAACAATCGCGTCGGCGTTGTCGAGAGTGGCCAGCTTGTCCATGATTTGGACCACTCGTCACTTCGACGTCGACTATATGAGGCTTTGGGGTTGAGATTCCGACCTCAAACGACGTGATTTTATGAATAAGCGCAGTACAAACTGGAAAGATTTTATTTTCGAAAACGGGTCTTATAAACTCGTTTCGCTTTTTGTAACGCTCATTCTATGGGTCACCATTCTTGGTCGCCGTGACTTCATGCTGACGAAGGACATGGATGTCGAGTTCTTGCTTCCGCCAAATGCCGTTATGCAATCGTCTCGCGGTGAACGGAAAATTTCGGTTAAAGTTTCTGGTCCACGAACGGCGTTAAAAAAGTTTGCCCAAAGCCCGGGTTCAATCACTTTCGATTTAACGAAGTCAGAAGTGGAACAGAAAAATACCAAAGTTAAAGCAGTGATTCAGGTTAAAAACATCGAAGTTCCGTTTGGTGTGAAAGTGGTTTCGATCGATCCTGACGCTATTGAAGTTGTATTAAGTCCGATCCAAACGGTTTTGGCGCCCGAAGACGAAGAAGCGCTGAACTTGAAAGACCGGCCTGATAAAGGAAAACAGAAATGAGCAAGAAAACTGCTGAATCATCGGCGAAGACAAAAACAGATACCAGCGCGCGCCGACTTTTTGGCACGGACGGAATTCGCGGTACCGCCAATCAGTTTCCGATGACTCCCGACCTTGTCTTGAAAGTTGGACAGGCCATGGGCCACATTTTAACAAGAGAGCCAGCGCGAAATGCGGCGCCAAAAGTGGTGATCGGCAAGGACACTCGAATTTCTGGTTACATGGTCGAACTTGCACTGACTTCTGGGCTTAATTCGATGGGCGTTCACGTGCAGTTGGTTGGCCCGCTTCCCACTCCAGGAATTGGTTTTCTCACTCGGAACATGCGTGCCGATGCGGGAATTGTTATCTCAGCAAGCCACAACGCTTACATGGACAATGGCATTAAGATTTTTGGTCCAGACGGGTACAAGATTCCCGATTCGATGGAGCGAGAAATTGAAAGTCTCGTGTTCGATGCGGATCTCAATTCCATGTTGGCTAAGTCCCAGGCAATTGGTCGCTCTAAAAGAATCGACGACGCTGATGGCAGGTATATCGTGTACGCGAAAAATGCCTTCCCTTTGGAATACACGCTCGATGGTTTACGCATTGTTCTCGATTGCGCCAACGGAGCAAGCTATAAAGTCGCTCCGGCTATTTTCGGAGAGCTCGGCGCCGAGTGTATCGTTCTTGGGAATCAGCCGAATGGATTCAACATCAATGACAAGGCCGGAGCGCTTTATCCAGCTCGCGTTGCGGAAGCTGTTCAGCAGTACCGTGCGGATGTAGGTATCGCGTTTGATGGTGACGCTGATCGTGTCGTGATGGTCGATGACAAAGGTAATGTGGTCAACGGGGACCATATTTTGGCCGTGTGTGCGCTTCACCTGAAGTCGCAGGGACGGTTGACGAAGAGCACAGTTGTTGCGACCCAGATGTCCAACTTTTCCCTCGATAAACTTATGCGGGAAAACGGAATTGCTGTCGTGCGAACGGATGTCGGTGACAAGCACGTTGTCGAAGAGATGCGAAAGAATGGATACGTGCTAGGCGGAGAGCAGTCCGGTCACATTATTTTTCTCGAACATTCGACCACTGGCGACGGCGTGATCGCGGCGCTCAATGTTTTGGCCGTTATGAAGTCGACGGGTGATTCGCTTTCTACATTAAATGAAAAAATGGCGGACATGCCGCAGGTCCTCATCAATACCCGCGTTCGGCGCCGCGAAGAGCTGACTCAGATCAAGGGCTACAAAGAGTGTGTTGCTGAAATTGAGAAGAAGCTTCGCGGTGAGGGGCGCATCTTTGTTCGGTTCTCCGGAACAGAACCTGTGATTCGGGTTCTTGTTGAGGGTCCAAACCGTCAGGAAATTTCGCGTTACGCAGAAGAAATCGCAGGCCTTCTCGAGCGAGAATTACAATAGTCTTATGACATTGGATGATCTCAAGCTTCTTTCACTTAACTGGCTGGCACCGGAGCTTCTCGAGCCAGTGCCGAAGCTTGTGCTGCTCAATGGCCCGATGGGTTCGGGTAAAACCACGTTTGTTGCCAATGTGGCCAAGCAACTTGGTGCAGGGGATGCGGCGTCACCATCGTTTGCGCTGCATTCCAGATATGAAGGTCACCGTGGAACAATCGATCACTTTGATCTCGACCGCCTGCGATCCATTGATGAACTGGAATCAACGGGCTTCTGGGATCTCATTGAAGAAGCGAAGGCAGATCCACGCCGCTTTGTAATGATAGAGTGGGCGGCGCGACTTGCAGAGTTTGGCGTCGACGCGAATCGCATTTCTGGCTTCCGAGTTTGGAATGTCACGTTTCAAGGGCCGCCAAGTTGGATAACGACGGTCACTCGCTAGAGTCCGTTTTTAGCTTGCTTTGGACATTGTTCCGCGAAGGGATTTGAACACGCGCGATAGGTCAAATGACAAGCGCTCCATCAATCGCAAGCTTTGTCGGTAGTCGATTTTAGAGTTTGTAAATCCAAGTAACATTCCACCCATACGACCGTCGATCATAACTGGAATCACAGTGGCATGCTTTGGCAGCATACCGCGGTAAAACTCGTTGAAGAATTTCTGGTTC
>JAXMMN010000462.1:0-3944 GCA_034366485.1 Bdellovibrionales bacterium | reverse complement strand
TGGAGAAGAGTGGCAGCCTGGAGAAAACCTTTCCGTCGCGATCGGACAGGGGTTCGTGCTGTCGAACCCACTGCAAATGGCTGTTGCTTACAACGCAATTGGAACCGAAGGTAAAGTTGTAAAGCCCTTCGTGGTGAAACGGGTTTTAAGTTCCGAAAACAAACTGATTCGAGAATTTGAACCCACGGTCGTTCGCGATTTGACCGATCCTGCGGCTGATTTCCATATTAAAAAAGATGTTTTCAAAAGCGTAAAAGAAGGCCTGAGACTCGTTGTCAATGGCGAGCGCGGAACAGCGCGCGCATCGCGACTGAACTATATCGAGATCGCCGGAAAAACCGGTACATCGCAGGTCATGAACTTCTCTGCTGATCAAATTTACGCTTCATGTGAGGCGCGACCAAAATACCAGCGCCACCACGGTTGGTTCATCGGCTACGCACCTGCGGATAATCCCGAAATTGCATTTGGCGTTCTCGCCGAGCATGCCTGCCACGGCTCCAGCGGAGCCGCGCCAATCGCAAAGGCAATGGTCGCAGCCTATGTCGCAAAGTATCGCCCGGAATGGCTTGAGCGCGATCTCCGAAAGAAAAACAAACCAGGTACAGCGCCGGCTGCGCCCGAACCTCAGGCCCCAATTCCTGACGGCCCGATCGAGGGAGAGTAATGGCTGATTTTCAAATTCAAGAGCGCGGCTTTTTTAAGAAACTTGATTGGAATTTCGTCATTCCAATTTTGTTTCTTCAAGTCATCGGAATTATCAATCTCTACTCTGCGACCCATGGGCTCGGTGCCGTTTCGACGGATCGACTGTTTATTTCTCAAGCTCTATGGCTTGTAAAAGGATGGATCGTTTTCTTGGCCGTCACCCTGATTGATTATCAATTCTTCATTCGACTGGCCTATGTCGTCTACGGCTTGAACCTGGTCGCACTTGTCGCCGTCATGTTCGTGGGGAAGGTCGCTCTTGGCGCTCAGCGCTGGCTGGATCTTGGACTCTTTAGCTACCAACCGTCCGAATCGATGAAGCTCGCACTTGTCTTGGTTTTGGCTAAGCTTCTTTCGCAAAAATCTTTTCCCGACGGCATGGGCCTCAAGGATCTCGCTTTTCCACTTTTAATTTTGGTTGGAGTACCCTTTTTAATCACGGCCGAACAACCTGATCTTGGAACAGCGATGATGCTTTTCATCATCGGTTCGAGCATCTTGTTTTTCGTTCGCATTCGAAAAGTACTGCTCGGTGCCCTTGCTGCAGTTTTAATTTTGGGTGCAACCGGTGGTTGGTTCTTTGGCCTCAGGGACTACCAGAAACATCGAATCTACACGTTCCTTGATCCCAACCGCGATCCGCGCGGAAAAGGCTACAACAGCATTCAAAGTAAAATCGCCGTCGGTTCTGGCCAGATGCTTGGGAAAGGATTCCGAAAGGGAACACAGTCCCAGCTTGAGTTTTTGCCAGAACGACACACCGACTTCATTTTCTCGGTCTTGTCCGAGGAATTCGGCTTCTTAGGGAGTCTATTTACGATTTCACTTTTTGGTCTGCTATATATGTCGATGATAAGAATCGCCTCGCACGCGAGGGATAAGGCTGGCGCGCTGGTCACGGTGGGAGTCACTGCGATATTGTTCTGGCACATGTTCGTCAACATCGCGATGGTTATAGGTCTTCTACCAATTGTGGGAATTCCTTTACCGCTTCTCAGCTACGGCGGCTCGAACATGCTAACCACCATGGCGGCCCTCGGAATCGTTTCTAGCGTCAGTTATAGAAAATATCTCTTTTAGATTGATTCGTAGTAGAATGATTTTACTAGGGGGTGGAGCTTGATTTTGACTTTTTTGACGATCGCTTTTTCCATCGGCATGGCGGACGCCAAACCAAAACTTGCAAGCGTCTGCACCGGGGCCGAGGAGATCGTTGTCGTAAAGTTGCCGGCTCCGCGCAAAGACGCGCTGCTGGTGAAGTGCGATAAGACCCCTGACCTCTCTCAACCAGAGCCACGCCCTTTTTCTCGAACTGAACTCGCGCGAATATTCAGCGAAACTCGCGGTGAAAGCGCCCGGGATGATCACGCAGAAAAGTGGAAAGCCGCGTACGGAATCACGCAAGAAAGTCTCAAAATCAAATCCTCTGACAAAGCAATTGGGGAAGAAATTCTCCAATTTCCTCAGTCCGATGATCTCGAGGCCATTCGAGCGCCTGCCAAACAGGTTTCGGAAACTCAAAACCTAGGGACCCGCGAAGTGACAATCGGCAAAGACCTTTCGATGCAAGAGTTCGAAAGCGGCCGGCTTCGATTATTCGCAAGCCTTTGCACCCAAAGCGGGGGGAGATTTTCCATTCCCGCCCGTTTCCTTGAAGAGTTTCAGTTAGGTGTACGATCATCCTTGGAAGGCGAAGCCGTCTGCAATTGCAACGAGACGGTATTTAGCAACCCGATCGATTATCAATGCCAAGCCAGTTCGGCAGGCCAGCGACTTTTTCGAGTCAAAACCGTTGCCGTCAAACCGGCGGCGTCAGGTAAAATCGGGAAATAAAAAAACGATCTTCAACCAAGTCGAAGATCGTTTTTGATGGGTCGATGAACGACCGTGATTACTTTTTAAGAGAAATCAAAGTGCGGAAGAAATGAAACTAACGATTTCTTCTTTCGAGCGATTTCCAACCATGTGGTTCACTTGCTGGCCGCCCTTAAAAAGAATCATCGTTGGAATTCCGCGAACTCCAAACTTTTCTGTCATCTCGCGATTGTTGTCGATGTCGAGCTTAACGATTTTAACTTTGCCCGTCATTTCGCCAGCGATTTCTTCGAGCTTCGGCGCAAGTGATTTACATGGGCCACACCATTCTGCCCAAAAGTCGACAAGTACTGGAACGTCAGATTTCAGCACGTCAGTTTCAAAAGTTCCGTCAGTTGTCGCAGCAGTATTAGCACCCATTTAAATCTCCTTTAGTCGCGGACGAAGCCGCCAAGCATGCAGGACCTAGTTAGCCCTACCCCTATAATGGAGTCTAGCAGAGGAAGGTCAAGGCGCCCAGGCGTTCAATTTTCTCAAATCGAGGCATATTAACGCATGGTTTCCACAACATTAGCCAGGACCGATGGCTGGGACCCGCAGATTTCCTATATGGCGCCCTAAGAAGCTACCGATAAGAGTCCATGCTCAAGAACGAGATCAAAATCCTTATTGTCGACGACGATGTCGCATTCGGCGCCGGAATGCGTGAGGCTCTCATGCGCGAGGGCTTCAACCCAATTCTTGTGCATAAGCCAGAAGACGCTCTCTCACAGCTGAAAGTTCATGCAATTTCCTTGGCCATCATCGACTGCATGTTGCCAAAAATGAATGGCCGCGATCTCGCTAAAAAAATGGACGAAGAAGGCGCAGGCGGAATTCCGAAAATTCTGATGTCTGGAATCTTCCGAGATAAGAACTTCATTAAAGAATCTCTCGCAAAAACTGGCGCAAAATCATTTATCACCAAGCCCGTAGAACTTCCCGACGTCATCCGACAAGTAAACGACTGTGTTGGGCACTTAATAGATATCCCGGTTTCGCCCGTCATCGAGCTCATGACAAAAAGCACGATCACTCCTGGCGAGCGCTTAAAGGCGATCAATGAAAGTGAAACAGTACACGGGTTCGAATTGCCGTGGATTTTCGCAATCCTCATGCATCAAAAAATTTCAGGTCTCTTGAATATCATCAGTGCCGAGGGGGACCCTTCGCTTGTTGGTTTCAAAGCCGGCGAAATTATTCAGGTCGCCAACCGAGATCAAAAATCCTACTTCGGCGTTCTTTTGGTTGAACATGGGTTCATCGAGCAAGAAGAGCTCGACGCCGCCATGGAACAAACCGTCAGCGTCAAAAAACTTGGCGAACGCCTCGTCGATGCAAACCTGCTAAGCCCTCATGCGATCTCGATTGTCATGGCGGAA
>JAXMMN010000461.1:0-1369 GCA_034366485.1 Bdellovibrionales bacterium | reverse complement strand
GTTCAATGACTTTCGAAGATCAACACTTCGAATTTCAATCAACTGAAGTTGCGCTGCATCTGGCTCGACCATCAGGTTGATAAAGAGCTTTAGCGGGTCAACCCCCATGGGCTTACGACTGCCGGTGATATACAAAAGAGTTTCGCGCGCCAGCGTGTCCAACGGCTTCAAACGTCCACTGTCGTGGGCCGGCAATGTTCGCAGAACTTCGACATCAAGCCTTGCCGTTTGATCTAAGAACTTTTGATCAAATGCGGGTCGATCTGCGAAGGCGTCGCTGGGTGCAATAGTAAGTGCTGCGACTAGCATTGCGAAAAATAGGAAAGCTTTGGCGGTCAGTTTGATTGGAAACTTCATTTTGGTACCTTCGCTGTTCGTGCAAGTCGACTTTTCATGAAAGTATAGATGATGATCCCTAATGCCGCGATGAGGCTGCCTAAGTATTTAGCTGCGCGGCCCGGATCGTGATTGACAGAAAAAATCGATGCTGTTGGTTGCCCGTTTCCTATTTGATAGCTGGCCTGATAGAGCGTGTACTTATCTTCTTTCAACGGTTCGTTCATAGAAATCTTGATCGGCGTTCCGTTGTCATTTACTTCGACATCACTCTCAAACGACATCGCCGTCTGCGTCCCTGGGTAGTCGACCTTGCTGAACTTTTTCAGGCTAATGTGAAAGGGAAGCTCGATGACCTTTCGACCAAAGTAAACGGTGTAGTTTCGATCGCGGATTCGAACATCCTTCGCCTCTCCTTCGACGAGGTAAAATGGCAACTGCGGAAAGCCGTTTTCAAGCTCAACCAAAACAGCTGATGGTGGAAGATCTTGTCGGGGCGTCGGCGTCACGGCCCGAACATCCGCCTCTTCAACAGCGTTTCGAAGAATGTCTTGTGCAGTGAGCTTCATTCCCATCCAGGGTGTTTCAACAGTTTCCGATTTTGCCAAAAGCTTTTCGAGAACTGTCTTTCCGTCTTTTTTTAATTTTACGTGGAGGCCACCAGCTGGATCAGGACGGAAGATGACTTCATTTTTTGCGCCTGAACCGCCCAGCACTTTTCCACTGTGCATTTCATCGTTTGGCATTTCTCCGGAAGCTGCTCCCATTTGCGGAACACCGCCTGAATGGGGGTCCTCATCGGGAATTAGATTCTTTGCCTCGAGTTCCGCTAGCGGACTCTCTAAAGAAAGGCGAATTCCTTCGACCCCTTCGTTGTGCAAGGAGAACTGGGGGAAGCGTTCGAACAAAATCTCACGAAACGTGACTTCGCCTTTTTGGATCTTTACTTCGAGTGCGGGATTAGGCTTACCTTCGCCCTTTTCCTCGACTCCACCGCCACCGACGGACGCGCGCTGAAACTGTTTTCCCGCCG
>JAXMMN010000460.1:0-1688 GCA_034366485.1 Bdellovibrionales bacterium | reverse complement strand
CACTCAAGTGCGGCCATAATCTCCGCACGATCCAACTCGTGCTGCACGGGCCGAGTTGGCCCCTTTAACTTCTGAACACTCGCATCAGTATTCAACGCAACGACAAGTAAATCACCTTGTCGACGCGCCTCTTGAAGGTATCTCACGTGCCCCACATGCAAGAGGTCAAAGCAGCCGTTCGTAAAGACGACCTTTTTGCCGACTCGCTCTCGCGCGAGCTGAGTTTTCAGAGCTTGATGATTAAGCTGGATTTTCGGCAGCAAGCGAACCTTCTATGGCCATGTCGGTCGACGCATTCATCGAGACCAATTGAAGACCAGTGAGGTACTTCAACACATCCGTACCGAAAATCATCGAGATCAGCGGAAGAACGACAAATCCCGTCGCTGCGACAACGAAGCCACGCCACAAAATAAGCACCGGATAAAACCAACGTGTTCGACTTTTTTCTGTACCGACGCGAACCTCGTACGACCATTCGCCAAGCGTTGCACCAACCCACGTGCGTGCGGCAAGCACGTACAAGAGTCCACTTCCGACGAAGAATGCAGCCAGTGAAGCCATCATCGCCTCATCGGTCGCGCTGTTCTCAAGCAATGCCAACAAGTTTGCACCCGTAATAGAAAGAGCAATGGCAAGCATCAGACAGGCGATCCCGATGCTCACAAGAGTATCGAGAACCGCCGAACCGAAGTGAGCTGCGATCGCATACTCTTTTGCCGTCTCTTGACGAAGTTCGATCGGCTTTTCGACACTCTTCGCACTTGCCACGGCATTTGATTTTAAACTCGCTTTGACAGTCGCTGCGGCCGGCTGACCCGCAAGGCTTCCCAGGTGTGGGAAAACAGAAGGGAACGTTTTTGCGACGTTCTCATCTAAAGATGACGGCGCTGCCGAATTTGCCTTCGATTTAATTCCATAATCACTGCGCCCAAGTGGGAGCTTTAGAAACCCACGTTTGCCAGTTGCTTTGTCTGTCGAAGCAGAAGCGGTCGCACTGGCATTCATCGAAGCTGCCGCAGGAGTACCCGGTTTCGCGAATTCATCACTTGGTGGACCAAACAAAGGCGATCGACGACCGCGCGCCCCTGGCGTTTGCGCCGATGCTAACGAAGCCGAATTCGGTGCCGACGCTTGCGCCGCTTTTTCGTCGAGAAGTAAATCAAGTGAAGGCGGTAGAGCGGCAATTAAATCCGAAACACTTTTCGCGTTGTGCTTTGTTTTTCCGCCCGCTGTTACGGTGGTGCTCGACGACGCCGGCGCTGTTCCAGAACTCAGAAGGCCCTTTGATTGCTCGCGCGAAGTGACGTCCAATGTTCCCGCGCCGATCGCAGAAAATGAAAACGAATCCTCTGGATCGACCTCTGCCTCTAATGGCTTCACTTTTCGATGAAAGCCGAGGCCCTCATTGAGCGGTTTGAAATCAAAATTGAAGTCCGAGTTTTCCGTTTCGCGAGCTTCCAAATCCATGTGCACGCTCCTAGCTTATCGCATCAGATCCAGCTCGTACTTTAGGACGCTGGTCAGGGCCACGCAAGCCGTTTCAACTCGTAAAACCTGCCGTCCCAACGTCACCGCTGGGAACCCTAAGCTCGCAAATAATGCGACCTCAGCCTTTGAAAAGCCGCCTTCTCCGCCCACGAAGATCCAAATCGTCTTTGGTGCACTGACTCCATTTACCATCTGTA
>JAXMMN010000459.1:0-3918 GCA_034366485.1 Bdellovibrionales bacterium | reverse complement strand
ATCCGCCATGATCTCCTCACGAATCCGAAGATTCGTTTTTTCCAAATTGCGAATCCAGGCTGGGAGGAAGGTCACGAGCTCTGCTGTTTGGCGCCGATCTCGCCGACTATTTTTGTTCACTTCATCTGGCGACTTTTTTATAGCACAGCGAAACGATCGTTTGGGTTCGGACGTTCACGACGGTCGAAAGCGGCACACGCTCTTTCGGGAGTCGCGGCCGTTGATGCAGAGAGTTCGCAGCGAGGCCTAACGTGAAAGGCAGTGTTTATAGACCTCCGACGCGCTTTTCAAAGGCCGAGCTTGAAGCGAGCCTCGTTCCTCCGTTGGGAATGAAAAGTTTGCGAGAAGTCGATGATGGATTAAAAGAAAACTGGTACATCGCTTGTCTCTCGACCGAACTAGATTCCTCTGATGGTCCGATATCAAGCGTCGTTTATGAAACACCGTTGGTACTTTATCGTGACGAAAACAAAGTTGCCGTCGCGATGCTCGATCGCTGTATGCACCGAGGTGCGAAGCTTTCAGAAGGAACCAGCAAGGCCGGGAAGCTTCGCTGCCCTTATCATGGCTGGGCTTACGGAGCCAACGGTGAAGTCTGTGAGGTCCCGTCGGAAGGCCCAAGTTTTCAGAAGAAAAATTGGCGAGGTAAAACACTGCCGACGGTGGAACAAGATGGCGTGATTTGGGTTTGGCCAGGCGACACTGATCCGGCGCGATCTGTTCACACGGTAGGTCCATCGTGGCGATTTCCATTTGCAGATTCGAACGAGTGGACTGGCTACTTCATGGTGACTGATTTTGAAAATGAAGTGACTCACCTTGTAGAAAACTTTATGGACGTGCCGCACACGGTATTTGTGCATGACAAATGGTTTAGACGTCGCTCGGAAATCAAAGTTCCGATCACGGTAGAAGTTGGTTCCGGTCGAGTTTTAGTGACGTACGATCAGCCGAAAGATTCGATTGGGTTTAGTTCAAAGATGATGAATCCGAACAACGAGCCGATGGTTCATACGGATGAGTTTATTTTTCCAAACATCACACGTGTTGATTATCGATTCGGAAAGCGTGGCTATGTCATCAATAGTCAATGTACGCCCATGGGTAGGTACAAAACTCGTGTGTACACGTGGATCGCGTATCATTTGTTTTCTGGCACACTGGGAAGCTTCGTCAATCGACAGCTTCGCCCAGGGATGAATTTCTATACGAGGCAAGTGATCGAGCAAGATGTCGATATTATGAAGAATCAAGGTCGCAATCTTCAACGTCTAGACGAACAAGGGCAGGGAGCTCCTTTCAAGTCGACCGCGGCTGATGAGCTACATATCGCTATCGAGCGACTTCGCGAGTTCGGCAGACTTCAGGACGATAGAGTTCACACCACGGCATGGACGAAAGAGCGAGAGTTGTGGATTTAGAGCCGATTCAACAAGACCCGGTGCTTCAGGCAAAGCTCGAGGCCGCAGCGACCAAAGCCATCGAAAAAGCGTTTCAAGAACTAGAAGGCAGCGATGTCAGCCAAATTATCGAAGCCCGCTTGGCGAGGCCGTCGGATGAGCCCGAGATTCGAAAGCTTTTTGATCGTTACCCAATGCGCATGCCTGGGTTTGATTTGATTTACGATCGCTCGCCTGACTTTTTTTCTCTTTTACGCGCGCGCGGCTCGGCATCTGTCGCATTGACGGGTGGCTTGAAGGGAAGTCCTGAGTTGATGGGGCTTGGTTCACTCTCCGTGCGCGACGGGTTTATCAACGGGCGTCGTACCCGTGTTGCCTACCTTGGTGATTTGCGAGTGATCCCACATAGAAAAACATTTCGATTGTGGCGCTCGATGTACAGTCGCTTGATCGAAGAAGTCGCTCGCGATGTGGGAGTGGAAAGTTTCTTAACGGCAATTCTGGGCGACAATCAAGTTGCACTTAGAAGCTTGGTCGAGCGGCGCACGTCCGACTTTCGCTATGAATCAATTGGCCAGATGCGAATGATCAATCTTTTTGGCGCCTTTGCCCCAGCGTCCCTTGTCGGTTTACAGAAGCCGACCGGCTATCGTGGCGAGATTGTCTCAGATGACGAGTTTTCCGCCTTCTATGAAAAAGAAGCCGCCAATCTGCGCTACGGTTTTGTGACTCCGCCGGGTTCGGGCCGTGCGATCTTGGTGCGTGATGAAAAGGGTCGAGTTCTGCTTGCAGCAAGGCTTTTGACTCCCGATCGTGAAAAGCGCATGCGGGTGGCCAACATGAATATGAAAATGCGTTTACTTTTAAAGTCCGTTGGCCTCGCTCAAGGCGCATCGCTGTCGACGGGCTATTTGAGTAATGTGACGTTTTCTAGTCAAAGCAGTCCCGTTGAACGAAGACTAGCCATGGCGGAGCTCGTATCAACCTGCTACCGGGAGCGAGAGCTAAGCGGTTTCTTGAAGTCTCGATCGATGTTGGTCGTGCCAGACTCCGTTGGGCTTTCTGTCCGAGAGCTTGGCGGGCGATTTCATCAAACAACAAGTGTGGAGCTTTTCGAGGTGACATCGAAGACGGCCGCCGACTTTGCTCAAGTCACTTCTCAATTTGGTGCAGGACCAGGGTTGAGCAATGCGACGAGTATTCAGAACGTGGCCTTCGAAATGGCACTCGTCTAACGTCGAGATTCTCGTACAATTGTGAACGTTTCGTAAAGCAATCTCGTTACCACGCCGATTTCATTGATGAAGTCTATATTTCATCTTGGAGTGGTCGATGGTTAGCCGAAAGTTTTCAATTCCGCGTACTGCTGCGCTCTGTGTATTCGCATTGGTTTGCACATTTGCATTGGGTGGTTGCGCGACGTCGACGTTAAAAGTCAGCTCACTTCCCGAGGGTGCAGATGTTTCGATTGTTGCGCCAGATCGTGCGCCGGTAAAAATTGGCAAGACGCCGCTAGAAATTGAAAGTCGCATTTACCCAGAGCTCTTTCAAGATACGGTGCAGGTGCAAGTTGCAAAGGATGGCCACAGTCCTCTCACGGTTCTTGTTCCTCGCCTTCCAAACGGTGGAACTGGTCGTATCAACTTAAATCTCCAGCAGTCCGAGCTACCGAAAGTTTGTCAGAGCCAGTCGGATTCTATCAACTTGCTGGCGAAGGGGATTGCCGATTCGGCAAGTCTCGTGCAGCGAAAGAAAATGGACGAAGCCGTTCGGCTTCTTGAAGATTTGTCTTCTAAGTTTGGAACAGTCCCTGTCGTACATGATCTCCTTGGAAACGTCTACTATCTCCAGCGCAACATGGACCGAGCGCTCGAGTCGTATCGTCGCTCTAACAAACTGAATCCAAATAATATCGACACGATTCGAATGATCGAACGAATAGAGCAGCTGCAAGGTCGTGGATCGGCAGGAGTTTAGCATGACATATCCAATTGGAATATTGGTCGCAGTTTCCGCACTCGTCGTATCGGTTCTACACCTGAACCAGGATGCGAAAACATTCTGGGACTTCGTTGGGTTTGCCACTGTTTTCGGTGGAACGCTTGCGGTCGCGATTATCACAATTCCCTGGCAAAACCGAAGAATTGTCGCTCGCGCGGTCTTTGGCCTCTTTGTGCCAGGTGGCCGAAGCAGTTCTTCAATTGTTTCAGACTGCATCGAATTTTTGGGGGATCTTAAATCAGGTACGAGCAACTTTCCGATCCGCTCAGAAGGCCTCGCTTCAGAAACGATGCGCGACGGCGCTGAACTCATTTCGCTTGGATTTTCAAAAGACCGCGTCCATGAAATTCTTGAAGAACGAATTCACCAAGGTTTTGAACGATACGAATCGGTCGCAAACGCCATCCGGTCCTTAGCAAAGTATCCTCCTGCGTTTGGTCTTGCGGGAACAGTTCTTGGTCTTGTCACGTTGATGAAAGGCGTCTCTGCAGGAGCCGATGCAAAACAAACTGGTGCA
>JAXMMN010000458.1:0-18295 GCA_034366485.1 Bdellovibrionales bacterium | reverse complement strand
GTGCCGTGAACGCCAAAGAAATCGCCTTCGGGCCGGAGCTAAGATCTCGAATCCCAAGCTTTCGGCATAGCGATCGAATCAACATCAGGCCTAGAAGGTTGATGACGGGTTCAGGCGGGCGACCAAATTGATCGGACATTTGTTCTTCCAATCGATCGAGATCGTCTGGTCCTTCGATCTGTGAAAGATTTCGGTACCACGCGAGGCGAATACGAATGTCAGGCATGTAGGTGTCGGGAATCAACGCCTGAATGCGAACATTGATATCGGGCTCGACCGATTCGATGATTTCTTCGCCTTTTAGTTCCTTGATCGTCTCCTCTAGAAGCTCGAGATACATCTCGTATCCCACGGCCTCGATGTGTCCTGACTGATCTTCGCCCAAAAGATTTCCGGCACCTCGAAGTTCGAGATCGTGATGAGCAATCGTGATTCCGCTTCCGAGCGCGGTGTTTTCTTGAATGACCTTCAGTCTTTCCTGCGCGTCTTTTTCGATGCGTTTGTTTGGTGGAATCAAGAGATAGCAGTAGGCCCGCTCTTTCGAGCGGCCGACT
The DNA here is from genome assembly GCA_034366485.1 of Bdellovibrionales bacterium. Classification (GTDB taxonomy): domain Bacteria; phylum Bdellovibrionota; class Bdellovibrionia; order Bdellovibrionales; family JAMPXM01. The sequence continues at coordinate 17,741 of JAXMMN010000458.1, read as the reverse complement.
CGACCGCGAAGCTGATACAACTGGCTAAGCCCCAATTGGTGGGCGTTATCAATGAACATTGTATTCGCACGCGGGTTGTCGATTCCGGATTCAATGATCGTCGTGCTTAAAAGAATGTCGATCTCATGATTGAAGAACGCCACCATCGTGGCCTCAAGCTCGTGCTCTTCCATTTGTCCGTGACCGATTCGAAGGCGTGCACCCGGCACGAGCTTTCGTAAAGTATCTGCTACGCCGTAAATAGATTGAACTCGGTTATGAAGAAAGAAGACTTGGCCGCCGCGCTGAATTTCTGATTCGATGCCTCGCCGGATTGTTTCTTCGTCGAACTTACAAACAAATGTTCGCGTCGGAAGTCGATCCACCGGTGGCGTGTTAATGAGGCTCAGATCTCGAATGCCAACCAGGGACATGTTCAGCGTTCGGGGAATTGGTGTCGCCGACAGTGTTAGCGTATCGACACCGACACGAAGCTTTCGGATCTTTTCTTTGTGCCCAACGCCGAAGCGCTGTTCTTCGTCGATAATCAAAAGGCCGAGATCTTTGAACTCGATGTCCTTTGAGAGTAAGCGGTGAGTGCCGATGAGAATATCAACGCGACCCTCTTTAACATCGGTCATGATTTTCCGTTGCTCCGCGGGCGGAACAAAACGATTGAGCGCGCGAATGTTAACCGGCCAGTTCTTAAAACGCCGATTGAATGTTTCCAAATGCTGAAAACTGAGAACGGTCGTTGGCGCAAGCACGGCAATTTGTCTGCGACCCTGAACAGCTTTGAAGGCGGCGCGCATTGCGACTTCGGTTTTTCCAAAGCCGACATCTCCACACACGAGCCGATCCATCGGTTTTTCAGAAGCCATGTCTTGAGTGATCGAATTGATTGCCTTTAATTGATCGTCAGTTTCGTCATACGGAAAAGTCGCTTCAAACTGATCAAATTCGTCATTGGCTTTTTCGTCGTGCGGAAACGAGGGACGCACAGACTGCGCGCGTTTAGCATAAAGCTGAAGCAGATCACCGGCCAACTCTCGAAGCTGGCCGCGCACTTTGATTTTGGTTTTTGCCCAACCCGTGCCGCCAAGCTTGTCGAGGAGCGCATCTCCACCAGGCCCAGAATATTTCTGTATCTGTGCAATGCGGTAGATGGGGAGGTAAAGTTTGTCGCCCTCTTTGTAGGCGAGAGCGAGGAACTCGGCCTCGACACCGTTGACCTGCATTCGCTTGAGGCCCTCGTAAACGGCGATCCCGTGTTGAACGTGAACGACGCGGTCGCCTACTTGCAAGTCGGAAAAAGAAAGGGCGGCGGCAAAGTCCTTGTAGGTATCGCCGGTCGCCGTTGCCTTTTCTCGCCTTCTTGATTTGCGGCCAAAGAAGTCTTCATCGCGCAAAAGGACAAGGCGTTCTTCGGGAATTCGGAAGCTAGAATCCAAAAGTCTTGGCACGATGGTAACAAGTTTCGGATCTTGATGCTGACGGTGGCGAACCGACATCCAATCGTAATCGTCGTGATGCAAAATTTCAGTACGCCATTCGGCGCGTTCTAAGAATGCGACTAGGCGCTGCGACTGCGCCGCCGTTCCAGCGCCGATCACAACAATTTCCTCTCGCTCGCGCCACGCCTGTAATCTTGCAAGTGCTTCAACGCCCGCTGGGTTTTGGGGAGTTGGAGGTGCAAAGCGAAGATCGAAAGTAGACAGTCGCAGATTTGCAGAAGAACTGGGCTGATCGCTCAACAGAGCACTCGACGCCTGTTCGTCTTCCATCGGGTTCTGATCAAGAGCGAGTTTTGAAACCGTGACCGTGGTTTTTATATGATCGTACGACCAGTCCTCAAATTTTCGATAGAGGGTTTCCGGTGCAGGGCAAATAGCTAAAGTGTTCGATGCCACCGACTCGCGCTTAGACGTTTCGTCCAAAAGATCGGCCGCCCGGGAAGTCTCAATCGGGTTCACGATCCAGACGAGGTGATCGCGATGAACGTGATCCAAGGGTGTTTCGAACTTTTCGTGGAAAAGTCCTAAAAGAAAATCGATCCCAGGAAAAAGGTGCCCTTGCGCCAGAGAATGGAGAGTCATGTTGCGGTCGACATCATCGATCGGCAATTTCTCGGTGCTTGCACGGTAGCCGGCGGACGCTCGCTCGCGAACCTCATCAGTGAGGACGAATTCTTTTGCGGGAAGAATGACGGCCTCGCGAACTTCTTCGCCGGATCGTTGCGTGGCCGGATCGAAGTGTCTGATTGACTCGATCGTATCGCCAAAAAGATCGAAGCGAATCGGAAGGCTATCGGCCGGTGAGAAAATGTCGATCACTGAGCCCCGAATTGCATACGTCGCGACGTCTTCAACGAGGGGCGACGAAGAATAACCTAGGCGGGTCAATTCTTCCCCGAGAGTTGAAGGAATATCCTCACCTTTTCTGAACTTACGTGAATGTGCCTTCAGATCTTGTTGCGGAATCGTGCGCTGCGACATCGACTCGATTGTGCAGGTGAACAGCTGAAAGGGCCTCGACTGTTGGGCGGCGTGAATCCATGACACGCGGTCAGCCACTGTTCGAGGATTCGGGTAAAGGCCCGAATAGGGCGAGACATCGAACGCGGGAAGGTGGTGAACCTTCCAAGAGTTGCTGAAAAAACCAACAGCTCGGCGAAACTGGTGAGCTTCATCGTCGTTTGCAAAGACAAGAACGTGTGATTCGGGGTGGTCTGATGAACAAAGCAGCAGGGCCAATACATCCGGCGAATCAAAACCCGAAATTTCAAGCCGACTTTCTCCGATCTCGCGAGCCCTGCGAATACCGGCGAGTGTGTGAATTTGAAGCGGAGAATGATTCATCGAGTTCAACTTTCTTTCAAAACGGCGTCGCGTATTCAATCAGCCGTGTTCAAACATAGGCCGCAACGCGGCAAGCCCTTGTTTTCTCAGTTCTTGGAATCCGCATTGTGCGTAAGTATAACGAGCTAAACGCATCACGGAGTCTCAACCAGGAGCCTTTCATGTCAAATTCGGCAAGCCTGTTGCCCGTCATAATCTTGGCGGTGCTCATTCTCGCATTCGGCGTCGTTATCGTCGTCGGTACATCCTTACTTGGTCGAACGAAGACCGTAAAGTCGAAGGCGCAAATGATGCCTTACGAATGCGGAATTCCCGGAATCGAAACAGGTGACTCGAAAATCTCTATCAAGTTTTACCTGACAGCGATCCTTTTTATTCTCTTCGATATCGAAATCATCTTCATGTATCCGTGGGCGATCAAGTTCTTAGATTCTATCAAAGACGGAACTGGCGGCTACATGCTGGCAACGATGGGCGTGTTTGTTCTGCTGTTTGTGATTGGACTGATCTGGGAAGTGAAGTCGAAAGCATTGGACTGGAAATAAAATGGGAAAAGACGTTTTTGAAATAACAGTGAATGTTCTGAAGATGTTCGTCATCTTTTTGATGATGGTTCAAGCTGTGCCAATCCTTGTATGGCTTGAGCGTCGTGGATCGGCGTTTATTCAAAACCGCTATGGTCCAAACCGCGTAGGCCCCCTTGGGCTTGTTCAGCTGCTGGCGGACGCCGTCAAGTTTTTGTTCAAACAACCGTTTGTTCCAGCAAAAGGTGTAGCACCACTTTATTACTTCGCTCCAATCATGGCGCTCATTCCTGGTGCGCTTTCGTTTAACTCGATTCCACTTTCTGTTCCGATCAACATTGAGCCCTTCGAGATGATGGGCCAAATGTGGGGTCCTTACACCTTTGCGTTTCAGGGTTATGATCTTGGAATCGGCATCGTCTTCATTCTTGGCGTGTCTTCTCTCGGCGTCTATTCGCTGATGATGGCGGGCTGGGGTTCCTCCAACAAGTATTCACTCATGGGCGCGATTCGCGCGTCGGCGCAGGCGATTTCGTATGAACTCGCACTCTCTCTTTCGCTTGTCGGCATTCTGATGGTTTACGGAACTTTCAGCTTCAAAGAAATCGTCGACTTACAGGCCGGCCCGCTGACCTTCCATGCGTTTGGAAAAGAGCATGTGTTAAATGGTGTTCCGAACTGGGGAATTTTCTTTCAACCGCTCGGAGCATTGATCTTTTTTGCCGCTGCGTTTGCAGAAGCGAATCGATTGCCATTTGATCTTCCAGAAGCGGAAGGAGAATTGGTCGCTGGTTTCCACACTGAGTACGCCGGCTTCAATTTACTTTTGTTCTACATCGGTGAATATGGCCACATGATGGTTGCAAGCGCATTGCTGGCAACGTTCTACTTTGGCGGATACGCTATTCCCTTGGTGCCGGCTTCCGATGTTTTGTCGTTCTGGCAGTCGACGGTGGCGAGCGCCAACCTTGCGTCGGTGTTAACGGCACTCACGCACCACGTGGTGCTGCTAGTAAAGATCGCCATCTTCCTATGGATCTTCATTCACATTCGTTGGACTCTTCCGCGCTTCCGCTATGACCAGCTAATGAGCTTGGGTTGGAAAACAATGCTTCCGTGGGCACTTGCTAACGTGATCTTCACTGCCATTTGGATGTGGCTTGGCCATCGCCAATAAGGGGAATTGAAATGCCAATTGTTTCTGAGAATCTTCTATTCTTCATTCTGGCGGCGGTGACACTGATCTCCGGTCTCGTCGTCATTCTTCAATCGAATCCGATCTACTGTGCCTTGGCACTCGTCATGACGATGATTTCGATCGCTGGAATCTTCGCTTCACTAGGAGCTTGGTTTGTCGCCGGTGTGCAGCTGATCGTATACGCCGGTGCGGTCATGGTCTTGTTTGTGATGGTGCTCATGCTTTTCGATTTAAAAGACGAAGTGCGAGCGTTTTCACGCGGTCTCGTTTCTGGATTCTTAAAGATCGCATCAGTCGGCGTGATAGGCGGAGTCATTGCAGCTGCCATTTGGATGTCGGCCGAAACACTTTTCCCAACGGCACCAGCGGCCGCGACCATCACGGCGACACAGTCGACGAAGCAATTGGCTGACCTGCTGTTTAAAAAATATCTCTTTTCGTTTGAAGCCATGGGCGCGTTGCTCTTAATCATTGCGATCGGGGCCGTCGCTTTGTCGCGAATTCAAGGAGGCACTCATGCCGATCGCTGATTCGATTATGAACGTGGGCCTTAGCCACTACCTCGTGCTGTCGGCGATTCTCTTCACGCTTGGTCTTTTGGGCGTGTTGATGCGCCGAAACGTGATCGTCATTTTGATGTCGGTCGAATTGATGTTGAACGCCGTCAACATCACGTTCGTGGCTTTCTCGCGCTACTCGCCGAATGCAAACATGGACGGGCAAGCCATCGTGTTTTTCGTGATGACGATCGCTGCAGCAGAAGCTGCGGTCGGCCTCGCCTTGGCGACAACGATCTTTAAGAAATTCCGTGAAGTGAACATTCGCTACTTTGAACACCTGAAGGGCTAGCATCATGAACGAAAAACTATTGTTTGCGATTCTCCTTCTCGCACCAGTCCTTGGTTTCTTGGCCAACGGTCTTCGCTGGAAGTCGAAAAACTATATGGTCGCGGGCTCCATCGCGACCGGTGCGGCGGCGATTTCGTTTTTGGCGTCGTTGACTGTCGTGTTGAAATTGTTTGGTGAGGGCGCACCGAAGGCGGTGTCGGCTGATTTCTTCAACTGGTTCTCTGTCGGAGGGCTCCAAGTTTCGGCATCGTTTGTCATCGATCACATTAGTGGCCTGATGGTTCTAGTGGTCACCGGTGTCGGTACGCTGATTCATTTGTTCTCGATCGGCTACATGTCGCACGACGAACGCCCGGCGAAGTATTTTGCTTATCTCAATCTCTTCCTGTTCAACATGTTGCTTCTGATTCTCGGCGACAATCTATTGCTCATGTTCGTTGGCTGGGAAGGCGTCGGTCTTAGCTCCTATTTGCTGATCGGTTTCTGGTTCTCGGATAAAGAAAAAGCAGCGGCGGGCATGAAGGCCTTCGTCACGAACCGCATTGGTGACGCGGGCTTTTTGCTTGGCATCTTCACGCTGTTCTTTCTGTTCGGCACGGTGAACTTCGAAGAAATTATTTCGAAAGTAGCACCGATGGCGGTGGAGGCGGGATGGACCGGACCGTTGACATTGGCGGGTCTCTTTTTGTTCATTGGTGCCGCCGGTAAGTCAGCGCAGATTCCACTTTATGTATGGTTGCCAGACGCGATGGCTGGTCCGACGCCTGTTTCGGCGCTGATCCATGCGGCCACCATGGTCACAGCCGGCGTTTATATGATTGTGCGCTTGAGCCCGGTGTTTGTTCTTGCGCCTAACGCCCTTCACGTTGTTGCGATTGTAGGAGCAGCAACGGCCGTTTTGGCCGCCACCATCGGTCTTGCGCAAAATGACATTAAGAAGGTTCTGGCTTATTCGACGGTGTCGCAACTCGGCTTTATGTTCCTCGCTTGCGGTGTTGGTGCCTTTGGCGCGGCGATGTTCCACTTGATCACGCACGCATTTTTCAAAGCCCTGATGTTCTTGGGCTCTGGTTCAGTGATTCATGCGATGCACGAGGAACAAGACATTCGCAAAATGGGCGGACTTAAAAAGTATCTCCCATTGACCCATGCCACGTTCTTTGTTGGCTGGATCGCGATCATTGGGATTCCACCATTCGCGGGCTTTTTCTCGAAGGATGAAATTCTTTGGTTTGCTTTCTCTAGTCCACTTGGTGGTTTTCCACTTTGGTTTGCCGGAGTCATTGGTGCCGCTTGTACCGCGTTTTATATGACTCGACTGATGGCACTGACGTTCTGGACGAAGCCACGCTTTGACGAACACAAGACACATCCACACGAGGCAGGGCCTTCGATGGCTATTCCACTGGTGGTCTTGGCGGTTCTATCGGCCATCGGCGGATTCATGGGTATTCCGCATGTGATTGGCGAAATCCTGCCGGGTCACCCTGGCAACTGGCTTGAGCATTGGCTCGCGGGTTCGATCGCGAAGCCAGAAGGCTTCGGTCATGGATCGAAAATGATGGAGTGGGCTTTGATGGGAATTTCGGTTTCGATCGCAAGTCTCTCGGCGCTTACGGCGTACAACTTCTACGTTGTGGATCCAGAGCGACCAGCAAAGTTTGTTCAGTCACTACCGAAGCTTCACAGCCTCATTTACAACAAGTACTTCGTCGATGAATTCTATTTTGCGAAAATCATCAATCCCATCGTCGGCGGAAGTCGCGCGCTTTGGGCATTTGTCGATGTGAATTTCATCGATCGTGGAACTTATGTTGTTGGCGATTTCGTTCGCGGAATCGGCTCGACCGTGCGAACACTTCAAAGCGGAAATCTTCAGCAGTACGCGCTCTACATCGCACTCGCCGTTGCTTTCATATTTATGTACCTGCTGGAAGCTCCTAAGCGACTTGCAGAGATTCTGGGAGGATAGCTGAAATGTTATCTTTGATCGTCTTCTTACCTCTAGTAGCCGCCCTCCTCGTGGCTTTAGTTCCGCGAGAATCTTTTATTCGTCCGGTTGCCTTTGTTTTGGCGGCTGCGCAGTTCATATTCTCGCTTGGATTGTTGATGCGTTACGACCCAGCAACACCAGCGCTTCAGTTGGTGGAGTTTGTGCCATGGGTTCCAGCACTTGGAATTTCCTACTTCATGGGCGTCGATGGAATTTCGCTGTGGTTGGTTCTTCTGACGACATTCTTGTTGCCGGTGGTGATCGCCGGAAGCTGGGACGCGATCTCAAAACGCTCGAAAGCCTTTCATTGCGCTCTTTTTGTTCTTCAAACGGCAATGCTTGGATCGTTCGTCGCAATGGATCTCGTTTTGTTTTATGTGTTCTTCGAGCTATCGCTGGTGCCGATGTATTTCATCGTCGGAATCTGGGGCGGAACACGTCGCGTTTATGCGACGATGAAGTTCTTTATCTACACGATGCTCGGCTCGCTTCTGATGTTGCTTGCGATCATCTACTTGATGTTCACTGCACAAGAAATTCTGCCTTCGCGCCAAATGACGGCCAACATTCTAGAGCTGTATAAGTTGGATATTCCGTTTATCGCGGGTCAGTTCTTAAATCCTCAAGCGCTATTGTTCTTCGCGTTTTCGTTGGCATTTGCGATCAAAGTTCCAATGTTCCCGTTTCACACTTGGTTGCCAGATGCGCACGTAGAAGCGCCGACGCCAGGATCTGTGGTTCTTGCGGGCGTGATGCTGAAAATGGGATCGTACGGGTTCTTGCGCTTTGTAATTCCGCTTTTCCCGGAAGCTTCCGAGCACTATGCATGGGTGTTCTTGTTCTTGGGCGTGGTCGGGATTCTTTACGGCGCGCTTGTGGCGATGGTTCAGCCAGACATCAAGAAGCTGGTCGCGTACTCATCGGTTTCTCACATGGGCTATGTGATGATGGGTCTTTTCGCTTTGAACACGTACGGAGTGACGGGATCGATTTATCAGATGCTGAATCACGGCGTCAGCACGGGCGCATTGTTCTTGTTAGTCGGGATGATTTACGAGCGTACGCATTCGCGAGAAATAGAAAAGTACGGCGGCCTAGCGAAAGTGATGCCGGTTTACACGATCCTCTTCTTTATCGTGACGCTTTCAAGTATTGCGGTACCGATGACGAACGGCTTTGTCGGGGAGTTCTTGATTCTCCTTGGTTCGTTCCAGGCATCTAAGTTCTTCGGAACCCTGGCGGTGATCGGGGTCATTCTCGGCGCCGTCTACATGTTGTGGATGTTTAAGCGCGTTTTCTTTGGCGAGGCCGGAGAGTTGGTTTCAGACCATAACCATCCGCTTCATGACGTTGGATTCCGAGAAATCGCAGTCATGGCGCCGCTTGTAGTTTTGATTTTCTGGATGGGCTTGCTGCCGGACCATTTCTTAAAGTACTCGAAGGCTTCGATCGAACATTTGGTCGAAACAAAAGATGCGTATCAACTGGCCGCACTTGATCACCATGGCAACCAGGTAGACTTCGCCGCCCTCGTTGAAAGTGCGAAATTGAAAACTCAGGTGCATGCGGTGCCAACCGTGCGCGCCACGCTTGTGGAGGCAAAATGACAAACGCGATGATTTCACTGCGAGATGTTTTGGTCGTCTCGCCAATGATCGCCCTTTTGTTGATGAGCCTCATCCCAGTAATGATGAAGGTTTTTAACGGGAACAAAGAGCCTAAACCATTTGTCACGGTTGTGTATGCTCTACTGGGCGTCATTGTTGCGATTGGTTTGACGGCGTCACTCGCTGGCATGAAGCAAACGGCGTTTTCCGAAGCGCTTGTCTTTGACGGAATGTCGGTGTGGGGTTCGTTGATCGTCTTGTTTAGCGGTGCATTTGCCTTGATGCTCGCGTTTGATCACATCGAAACCGATGGACGCCAGTTTTCGGAACAATGTTTTCTGATGCTTGGAAGCATGATCGGCATGTTGATTGTCGTGATGTCGAACGACCTCATCGTGACGTTCTTGGGCATCGAAATGATGTCTCTTTGCCTCTATATATTGGTGGCAATGAGCCGCGAAGAAATTCTGTCGAAAGAGGCTTCGTTTAAGTATTTCGTCTTGGGCAGCTTCGCCTCGGCCATCTTCCTGTATGGAATCGCGCTGCTTTACGGAACAGTAGGCGGAACAAGTCTTCCGGTCGTAGCGGCCAAAACTGGTGAGCTTCTTCAGAATCACAATCAGCTTTTCTACGTAGGAATGGCGATGGTGATCATGGGATTTGCATTTAAGGTTTCGGTTTTCCCATTTCATTCGTGGACGCCAGATGTTTATCAAGGCGCGCCTACGCCGATTACCGCTTTCATGGCGACAGCCGTAAAGGCCGCAACGTTTGTTGCGATTTTGCGACTCTTCCAGCATGCAGATCCATCGGGCCCAAGTGCGTTCTTGAATGAGCCAAAATTTTTGACGGTGCTTTCTTGGCTAGCTGTTTTGACCATGTTGGTTGGCAACGCGGCGGCTGTTATGCAAAACGGCTTTAAGCGCATGCTTGCTTATTCGTCGATCTCCCACTCTGGATATCTTTTAGTGGGTGTCATCACGGCAGGGTTCGCGGAGCGCATCGAAAGTTCGCTAGCGGCGTCCACCGTGGTTCTTTTCTATCTGTTTTCGTATTCGATTATGACGATCGGTTCTTTCGCGTTGGTGGCAATACTTGAAAAACAAGTTGGCCACACACTGACGATTGATGATCTCAAAGGGCTCGCATCCAAAAATCCGGTGCTGGCGGGTTGCTTGGCGCTAATTCTGTTTTCGCTAGCGGGCGTTCCGCCGTCGGTTGGTTTTTTTGCTAAGTTCAGCCTCTTTGGATCGGCGATTGAACAGAACCTTTATTGGCTCGCGTTTTGGGGTGTTTTGAACTCAGTCATTGCTGTTTACTACTACTTGCGCCCGGTCGTGGCGATGTACATGACAGAATCGACAGAACGCCTCGAGCTTCAAGATGGAGTTCTGACTCGTATGACCCTCATCTTGACGGCCGTAGCGACGGTGGTGTTTGGACTGGCGTCTTCGCCAGTCCTTCAGTTTGTCAGTGAATCTGTTCTCAATCGCCTTTAGAGCGCGGTGTGTAGGCGAAGCATTTTGCGAATGACATCCGGTTTTGTCATTCGCGTGCTTCGTAAGCGCTCTACGCCGCCTTTTAGAATAATCAAAGTACCCGGTGTTTTAACCAAAAACCGATCGGCGACGGTCGGGCTAGTGCCAGTATCAATTTGGAATACGGCAATTCTGCCGAACTCGGCCTCTTTCAAGATGGTTTGAAGAGTTGGTGCTTGCTTCGTCCAAACCGGATCACCCGTCTCCGAAAAAAGAAGAAGCACGGTCGTACCGGCGTCAATTTGCTGTTTGTATGCGCCGTCTTCAAACTTGGTGGCAACAAGGGGTGCAGCCGGCAAAAGAGCGCGAGGAACTGGTGTCGCCGCTGGTGCTGCAACCTGTGTTGCGACTGGCGCCGCGGCTGGGGCCGACACTTGCGGTGAAGCAACGGTCGGAGTCGTTACTGTTGGCGCTTTTGGAGCCGTTACGCCGGGTGCCGCCTGCGCGCCAGTTTGGCCGATAGCGAACGGGGACGCCGTGATGAGTAAAATCATGCCGAGAAAAACATAAGAAACCACACGTGATTCAGAATTCATATTGATCCCCCGTCCGACTACAGCCCCGCGTATATGAACGTCATAATTACGCCGGGGCCGATCTTGATAAAAAGAACGACAAAAAACAAAACGGCGATGACCAAAGGCGCGAGAAAAAAGACTTTGTTTTCCCGCACAAGGTTTCCGACTTCGGTGAACAATCGTAGGGATTGATTTTTTATGCCCATGATCCTCCGATTCCTCTTTCCGAGTCTTCATTTTAGAACGGGCCGCCGAAAATACAATGACAAAACCTAGCTGGACGAATGTCCAACGGCTGTGAACTAATAGAAGCAATGAAGTCGAAACTTTCACGACGTTTATTAGCTTTGATCTTGGGTCTTGTGGTGACCGTAGCGATTTTTGAAATTTTGCTGCGTACAATTGGATTCGCCGAGCTTTCAAAAAGTACATCTCGTGATCAGGCTCAGTCGAAACATCCAGTCGTCGTCTTCGCCGGCAACTCTCATACGCTCGGATCAGGCGCGCCGGTTGGCCGATCTTATCCCGACCAATTTCGAGAAATTCTAGCGAAGAAATATGGCGAACCGCCTTTCACAATCGTCAATGTCGGACGCGGCAATGCGAACTCAACATTCGTTGCGGACGCAGTTCCCGGCTTCATCGAAAAACACAATCCGACGTATCTTGTCGTGATGACCGGCGAAACAAACTATTGGAACCATTTTGGCTTTGGTCGCTTTCACCAAAAAGTGCACGGCTGGAGCTTCGGCGCAGAACTTTATGAGCTTGCGTACTGGTCGCGCACATTTCGTTTTGTTCAATTATTTTCTGAATTTGTTGTGAAACCGCGCGCCCGTGATCCTGAGAATGTATTTGCAGATCTTGAGAGATCCGAGCAGGCGTACATGTGGATCGCCGTTACTAACAACGGCAACATGTACAATCCTTCCACCATGACAGAAGGCGAATTGCGAACGGCCTACGAAGCGGTCAGCGAGTTTCTTGCATCCAACCCAAATCATCTTGGCGGGACGGAAACACTGATGGAGCTTGGAATCGCCAGGGGTCGCTTTGATATCAAGTATTTGATGGAAGGCCTTTCGCACGCGCGAAACCTTGTCGAGCTGAGCGCCGAAAAGTACTCTTATCCAGTCGACCGAATGTTGAATGTTTACATGAAAGAGGCGCAGTCCGATCCGAAAATTCACGCTCTCGCAGTAGATCTGATCGCGAAACGTCCCAAAATGTTTGAATTGTATAGCGAGTTCTATAATCACTTTGCTCCGCCAGCAGCGATTGAAGCGATGTCGACCGAAAAGCATATTGAGTTTCTTCGAACTGCCGTTCTGTACCATCCAAATCAGCCGCAGGTGCGCTACTATTACTTTCAAAAACTCGTAGAACTGAAGCGAATTTCTGAAGCAATTGATGTCATAAAAGACGGAATTGATTTGAACCCACTGGCGAACCATTACAACTGGATTTCGACTCTTCGCCAAGTGGACGAGAAGCTGAAGCAATCACGCTTTGCCGGGGCGCCGGCTCTAGCTGAAAAAATCGCAATGATCATAGCAGACTTCAAGAAACGTTTTCCGGCACACGAGGGACGAACCAGGCATATTACTTATACGGAAATTGAGAGTTGGGTTAAGTCGGATCTTGAAAGAATTCTCGCCGAGGCGAAAAAGCGAAATGTAAAAGTTCTTTTGCAGACCTACCCACCTGAACGTCACGGACCGGAAAAGCCAGTCGACAGAATTATTAGAGATTTTGCGCGAGAGCACGAGCTTCCGATTTCAGATACCTCGCGCCACTTTTTTTCCATTCAACCGGATTCGGAAAAGCGAAAAGAGTTTTATACGAAAATGTACGGTGACTACGACAACCATTTGGGTGAATCGGGCTACACCGAAATCGCAAAAATTCTGGTGCCGGCCTTCGAGTCAGCCGGTTGGCTTCCCGCTCCAAAGACTAATTAGAACTTCTGATCTCGTGAATCTGTTCAATCGCATAGTCGACGTCGGTTTTTTCCGTTGTTGGAGAGAAGCTGATTCGAATCTGGTGGGCTCGATCTGCTTCATGGCCAAGCGCCAGAAGCACCGCGCTGCTTTCGCTTTTTCCTGTTCCACATGCGGCTCCTGTAGAACAAGCAACTCCTCGATTGGCGAGTTCGCGATGTAAGGTCTTCGACGGTGTATCGGGAAGCGTGAAGCTAAGCACGTGACATAGAGAAGCCGAACGGAGTGGCCCATTGATTTCTACTTTTGCAAATCGACTTTTTAGCCTTTCAACCGCATAGCTACGAAGGTCTTGCATCTTTTGAAGGACAGTCGAATTCCACGTGCCGGTGGCAACGGCAAAAGACGAAATCAACTCGACAGAAGTTGTACCGGGTCTTAAGCCACGTTCTTGTTTTCCGCCAAAAATAAGTGGCGTTAACTCTACTCCTTGTCTGATAAAAAGTGCGCCGACTCCCTTGGGGCCGCGAACTTTATGACCGCTGAGGGTCATTAGATCGACAGGGAGATCGCGCACCAAGAACGGAGTATGGCAGAAGCTCTGGCAAGCATCCGCGTGAAAGAGTACTTTCGCCTTCCGACAAATTTCACCAATCGCTTCAAGATTTTGAATAGTTCCGATTTCGTTGTTCCCGTGAGAGATGGAAACAAGCGCGGTATTGTCTTGAATGGTGGAAGCCAGGTGGCCGAGATCGACATACCCCTCTCGATCGACTTTGATTTCGTTCCATTCACAGGCGCCGGTTTCTTTCAGCCATTGCGCGGTGTTCGCGACACTCGAGTGCTCCGTGGAGAGCGTCAGTAGGTGTGGCTTTCGATCAGATCCGCGATGGATCTTTCGCCAATCCTCCACAGAGCGTTGAAGCACCCAGTTATTTGCTTCTGTCCCGCCGGAACAAAAGACAATTTCACTGGCGAGGCTTCCAAGTTTGGTGGCGATCGTTTCGCGTGCGTTGTTTAACAAGGCGGCTGCCTTTGTCCCAAGACCATGTGCTGAGGAGGAATTTGCCACCCCCTCCTCGTGAAGGGCGATCAGGTGGCGGAGGGCTTCGGGTGCCATTGGCGAAGTCGCAGCGTGGTCGAGGTAGATTGATTTCATATAGCGATCGTCCACTCTTGATAAACTTCAAGCAAGTCGAGACAATAGGCGGCGTGAGCAACGAACACAAATCCATCGCCATTGGCGACACAAGCGAAGCGGGAAGCCCCAAATCCATGACGACCTGGTCGGTGGAAGAGGCATTGGCAGCCAGGGTCAACGGTTGGAAAAACTGGCTCTGCGCCGCGGGCTCGGAGAACCTCCACATAACGGCAGACGGAAACCTATTTTCAGCAACCTGTCGAGTCGGTGGGTTTTTAGGAAACGTTTACGAAGGCAAAATGTCTTTACCTTCTCAATGGATCACGTGCACAAAAGAGTGGTGTATGTGCGGTGCAGACATGCAGCTGCGTAAGTCAAAGTCACAGAGCTCTATGACGGCCGCACAAAGTGCGCTGCCTGTTGAGACGGCGACTTCGTCGATGGGTGAAAAAATCCAAAATGCGATGCAGGCATCATGGGTGGCCCCGGCGCAGTACGAGGCTCATCAACAATTCCCAAAATCTATTACTTGGGACATTTCTCGTCGGTGCAACTATTCCTGCAGCTACTGTCACCCATCGGTATCAAACCAATATGATTCTCACCACTCATCTAAAACCTTGTTGGAAGCGATCGATCGCTTGAACGAGCGCTTCTGCAAAGGCGTCAAAACTAAATGGATTATCACGGGTGGCGAGCCGACGGTGAACCCCGCATTCATGGAAGCCGTCGATCGAATCAACCAGCACGGGCACCTCGTTCACGTTCAAAGCAACGGCAGCCGCGGTTCTGCTTACTTGCGCGAACTGATTAAGAAGGCCTGCGTTGGACTCAGTTGTCACCTGGAGGCCGCAGCGACAGACCGTTTTATCGAGTCTTGCGCGGCGGTGATTGATGAGAAAACCAGAAGTGAAGATGCTAAGCGGATGTGGTTCGGTGTGCGGGTGATGGTCGGCCCCGGACGACTTCCCGAAGCCCTAGAAATTAGAAAGCGGCTTCTTGAAATCCCGTCTTTCAAAGATAATGGGTTTATTAATTTCAGTCCGCTCTATCAGCGCATGAAGCAGGATCAGTTAATGGATTACCCAGCTGACGAGCTGAAAGAAATTCTACAGTACGCGTAGATGTGTCGCCGTCAGATTTCGAGGAAACGATTGAGCTCGGGGAACGTTTTAGCAAAACTGGTCCCGCGTTCCGCATCAAGCCTTCGAATGTAATCTCGAGTTTGCTTAAGACGAGAAGAGTGGTCCGCCTCATTCATCAAATTGATGATCCCTTGAATCTTGTTCGACTTCTTTTTGCTTCGTTCTTCAAAAGCCAAAAGCTTTTCTGTGACCGCTTTTTTAAGTTCCGCAGGATAGTTCTGAATCGATAAATACGGCGGGTAATGCACGACTCCTGGATGGAAATATCCATTGAAGCCCTTGGTCACTTTTTTGAAGTTTTGATCTTCGATCCACTGTGCGTATTCGTCCAAGTAGAACATATTCATGAGGTGGACCGAGCAGAGAAGCATGACCTTCACGCTTTCGGGTGAGTCCTCATCAAGGCACTTTAAGTTCGTCGAGATCGCGTCCCAGTTGGCTGGGTAGCGCATGTAGTTGTTCTTGTCGCCCCAGCAGTCGAGACTGATAAACACTTCAACCAGTTTAAATTCTTTCCAGAGATCAAACAGCGATTTATCTAAAAGCGTTCCGTTGGTGTGATAGCGGATTTGGATATTTTTTGCGGCTCCTGTTCGAACGCACGCTTCGACGAGGCGTCGATGTTCCTCGAGGAGCATCGGCTCGCCACCACCTACAATGATCTCGCGCATGCTTGGCAGCATGGCCTCTAGGTCCGTCCAAAACTCGGGATCTTTATACCACTCAAAGCGAGACTGATTGATTTTGCTTTTGTGGGCCCATTCACTTCGAATTTCCGAAGTCTCGGCAGTTTCAGCGATCTTTTTGGCGAGCGCCGTCCAGCGACTGGAATCCTGTGGTCGGCACATCACACACTGAAGGTTACAGGTGTTTCCCAAGCGAAGATCAATGGCCACGATGTCTTCATCGAGACGACCATTGGCCTGGGTGTTTCGCACGCGATCCAGTACGAAGTCGCGGCCAAAGCGTTCTTTCCAAACACGATTTTCCGTCACGCGATGAGATCGGTAGCCGTTCTTTTCTTCCGCGTAACAGTGGGTGCAGGCCGAGACCTTCTCGCCCTTTAGCATTTTCAGCCGCGCGCTTCGCAGATAATCCGAATTCCAAGCGGCCTGTAGGGTTTGATCGTTCAAGTTCAAACGCTGTTCGTTTTTAGCGACACAGCAAAGAATGGCCGAGCCATCGGTGTGTGTCGCCAAGTGCGTGAAGGGCAACGTGCAAAAGGTCTCTGAAATTCTGCCGAATTCGTAAGGGTCATTCAGCGCTTCTTCGGAAGTGCCAGGATCAATTTGCCGAAACGGAAAATCAGCCATGGATGCTGTATCCTTCCATTCCAAGTAGGCCGCCGAGATCGGGAAGTGTTTGATCAAGCCGCTGTTTGCGGTGGACGTCGAGCATTCGTGTGTACGCAACGAAGTCCTTCATTTTGTCGGCGTCTGCGGCGGGCTGTTCATTCAGAAGGTTGATGCAGCTATCGATCGAGTTTTTCAGAAAGCGCTGCGTTTGGTAAGTTTTTGATCGTGCTTTGTACTGCTCCAAACGACGAATCGCTTCTTGCTTCACAGAAGGCGGGAGTATCGAAACATTGATGTAGTTTGGATCAGTGGCATATAGAAAATCGACATTCAAATCGCGTCCAGTTTCCATCGCAATCGCTTCGATGTAGTCAAGAAGCCGAGTGATCGTAAGAACGTTGTAAATTTGCAGAACTGGCGTCACGCCAATTTGAACGTTGGAAGGAAGTTGCACCAGCTTTTTAAAATTCTTGTCGATGGTCTCCCAGCGGCTGAGAAAGCGGATGTATTCATTTTCCTGCCCGAACCCGTCGATCGAAGCGTTGATCAGTACAAACTGAAAGTGCGGCAGATATTCTAGGAACTTGTCCTGAACATTGGTGCAGTTGATGTTGAACATCAGGAAAATATTTTTCGCGTGCCCAGATTCAATACAAGCCTGCATGAATTTATAATTGCGCTCGATCAGCGTTGGCTCTCCGCCGGTGAGGTAGACTTTGCGCAAGTTCGGAATCGACTGAATGACTTCGTCCCAGAACTGGTCTGATTCGTACCACTCGGGCGTTTCAGCCGGTTTTTTCCCGCCGTTAAAACGATTCCAGAAATCACGATATTCTTCGTTCGTGTCATGCAGCTGCACGACCTCTCGATGGATCTGACTTGAATTAAAAGGATTGCAGGAACGGCACTTGAGATTGCAGAGATTTCCAAGTCGAAGATCGAGATAAAGCGCGGGCTTTTCCACTTTGAAATCTGCAGCTTTCGAAGCTTCCACCCGAGATTCGATTTCTGCGCGCGCTTTATTCAACCACTCTTCGTTGTGCATTTCTCGGTATGAAGTTTTGCCGATAGATTCTTGGAAATAGCAAAGCTCACAACCGGGAACTTGTTTTCCCTCAAGCATTCCTTGGCGGATGCTTCGCATGTGGTCTGAGTT